>JBEAYK010000002.1:0-24180 GCA_041159305.1 Pseudomonadota bacterium | reverse complement strand
ACGGCTTCGCTGTTGTTAAGTGCATGCAACAACGCTGACAAAGCCGAGCCGCAAGCCCAGGCCGGCGCAGATGCAAGTCAGCCGGAATCGGCGGCGGCGCCGGCTTTTCCGGAACGCCCGTTTTTCGGCGACACACATCTACATACGTCTTTTTCCATGGATGCCGGTGCCGCCGGCGCCAAAATTACCCCGCGCGAAGCCTATCGCTTTGCCTTGGGTGAAGAGCTCACAGCCTCATCCAATCAACCGGTGAAACTTTCGCGGCCGCTCGATTTTCTGGTGGTGGCCGACCACTCAGACGGAATGGGGTTTTATCCCCAGCTGATGAGCGGCGACCCGGAATTACTGGCCACGCCACAGGGCAAAAAGTGGCATGACATGATCAAAGCCGGAAAGGGCATGGCAGCTGCATTTGAAATCATCACGGCGTTCAGTACTAACAATATGCCTAAAGGGTTTCCGATTCCCGGCACGAAAGCCTACAGTTCGGCATGGAAGGAAATCATTGCCGCAGCCGATGAATATAATCAGCCCGGTAAATTCACCGCGTTCATCGGCTACGAATGGACCTCGAACACCGGCGGCAACAACCTGCACCGTAATATCCTGTTCCGCGCAGGTGGAGACAAGGCCAACTTGGTTGAGCCCTACACCACTCTAGCGCCGCTGGGCAGCGACAACCCCGAGGACCTTTGGAAATGGATGGCGGCCACCGAAGAAAAGACCGGCAGCGAGGTGTTAGCCATCGCCCATAACGGCAATTTGAGCAACGGCGTCATGTTCCCGACGGTTGAAGCTTTCGGTAAAAAGCTTGACAGGAACTACGTTGAAACGCGCGCCAAAAGGGAGCGTATTTACGAGGTGACACAGATGAAAGGCGATGGCGAGACGCATCCCTACCTTTCCGCTAACGATGAATTTGCCGATTTCGAGCGCTGGGACAAAGCCAATCTTGCTGTTATAGCGCCCCATAAAAACGACATGTTCGAACGTGAGTACGCCCGCGCCGCACTGAAGAACGGGCTGAGACTTGAAAAGGATCTCGGAGTCAACCCGTATAAATTTGGAATGATCGGCAGTACCGATGCCCATACTGGCCTAGCCACCGCCGATGAGGATAATTTCTTCGGTAAAACGTCTGCTTCCGAGCCGAACCCTGAGCGTTTGACTGCCACATTCATGGAAAATCCGAAGATCAAGGTAAAAATCAGGGACTGGGAGGTCGGCTCCTCTGGCTACGCAGCGGTATGGGCTAGGGAAAATACCCGTGAATCCATTTTCGACGCCATGCAACGCAAGGAAACCTACGCCACCACCGGGCCGCGGATGGCCGTGCGCCTGTTCGGCGGCTTCGATTTTGAGACTGCCGATGCCAACGCCAGCACCTTAGCCAAAACCGGTTATGCCAAAGGCGTGCCGATGGGCGGCGATCTGCGCGCGGCACCCGCCGGCAAAGCGCCAAGCTTTCTGGTGGCCGCCATGAAGGACAGCATCGGCGCCAATCTTGACCGCTACCAGATCGTCAAAGGCTGGATGGACAAGGACGGCAAGCTGCATGAGAAGGTGTATGACGTTGCATGGTCTTCTGGCCGCACGGCAGATCCAAAAACCGGTAAAGTGCCGGCGGTCGGCAATACCGTCAACATCGCCGATGCATCCTATACCAACACCATCGGCGCCAGCGAGTTAGTCGCGGTATGGAAAGATCCGGATTTCGATCCGGCTTTGTCCGCGTTCTATTCGCGGTATGGAAAGATCCGGATTTCGATCCGGCTTTGTCCGCGTTCTATTATGGCCGCGTGCTGGAAATCCCGACCCCGCGCTGGACCGCCTTTGATGTCAAGCGCTTCAAGAACAAGCCTCTGGAAGGTACCCGCATGACCATCCAGGAGCGCGCCTACACCTCGCCGATCTGGTACACCCCGAATTAAGGATTGCATCGTTTATGAATAAACCCGCTTCGGCGGGTTTTATTCATTTGAAATCATGACAATTCATGACAAAACATGCCTGCCCGCCCATCGCTTGACGGACGGCCAAATACCGTGAAATATGGCATTTGATAATATAAAAACCGGCTGAAAGCCGATCTCAATTTCAACACAAACAAAGGGATTTACCTTGAAAAAAACATCCATCAAACTGATTGCCGCCGCATTCATCCTCGGCTTGATGCCGCCGGCGTTCGCCAAGACCATCAGCAAGGAATTCACAGAAAGCGTGACTGTCGAACGCACCGTGGTCGCTGTCAAAAAAGCCGAGCGCTTGGCAACTTTGCGCGATGACGCGGGCAACACCCGCACCGTGAACGTCAGCGAAGCCTTTCAGAACTGGGAGCGCGTCCGTGTCGGCGACAAGGTCAAGGCCACCTACTCCATCTATGTCCGCGGCGAGCTGCGCAAGCCGACCAAGGAAGAAAAAGCCAATCCCTTGGTCGTCGAAGTGTCCGGTGGCACCAACGAAAACCCGAACAGCCCGGCGGCTTCTGTCGGCGACAAAATCACCGTGGTCACCAAGGTCGTCGCTGTCGACAAAGACAACATGACCGCGACCTTGGAAGGTCCCAATGGCATGCAGCTGACCATCCAGGGTGACAACCCGGCGAACGCCAAGCATGTGAAAGTTGGGAAAACCGTCATCATCACCTATCAGGAACGTCTGTTCATGTCCCTTGAAGTGATGCCGCCCAAGCAGTAATTGCCGAAACCGTGCGCAACGTCCGTCCAACTTCCCGAAGGTATCCGCGATGAAAAAATTCACTATTGCCCCGGCGCCCAAGGCGGCCCGGACATTGATTGCCGCTTCCGTGCTGCTTGCTGTCTGCGGCCCGGCCGCCGCGCAATCGGCCAGCCCCGACCCAAAATTGGCGCTGAAACGCATGACCGATTATCTGTCAGGGCTTCCGGCATACAGCCTGGAAACCCAGAACACGCTGGAGGTCGTGCTCGCATCCGGTCAAAAACTGCAATTCGACTCCGCCAGCAAATTCAGCGCCAAACGTCCCGATAAATTCCGTGCCGACCGCTACGGCGATCTAGTCAAACAGGAGTTCTACTACGACGGCAAGCACCTGACCTTAGTCAACCCGGAGTCCGGCCACTATGCCGTGGTGAAAGCACCGAATTCGATTGACGCTGCGCTTGATTTCGCCACGGACTCGCTGGACATCATCGCGCCCGCCAGCGACCTGGTGCACAAGGAAGCGTTCCAACGACTGACCTCGGGAACCACGGAAGGTTTCGTGGTCGGGAAGTCCATCATCGAGGGCCAGGTATGCGATCATCTCGCCTTCCGCGGCGTGAATGTCGATTGGCAGATCTGGATGCGGACCGGTGACAAGCCGATCCCCTGCAAGTACGTGATCACCACCACCGACATCGAAAGCATGCCCCAGTTTTCGGTGACCGTGCGCAACTTCAATGCCGCACCGGCACTCGATGACGCCCTGTTCCGCTATACCCCGCCGAAAGGCGCAACCAAGATTGATTTCATCAAGACTGAAGGCAAAGGAGGCGGCCAATGAGCACTTTTCGCAAAATTTCTGTTCTCGGACTCTGCGCCACGGCCATGTTCTGCATGGACATGAGCGCTACCGGCATCCGCATGGTTTCGGATGCTGAAGCGATCGTCGGTCGCCCCGCAACCCCGGTAAGTTATGCCGGCGTGGCGCGGCGCTCCACCTATCGCGCGGCTGAAACGGTCGCCGTGGTCAACACGGCCGCTGTGGTGACAACGGCAGCCGTGGCGACTACCGCCGCCGTGGCCAGCGCACCCCCTCCGCCCGCCGCAACCCTGACCGTAGGTACCGCCGTTGCCGCCTTGCCGGGCGGCTGCGAGCCTGCCACCATCGGCGGAACGGCCTATCAGAAGTGCGGCAATGTGTATTATCAGGCGGCCTACCAAGGCAACAATCTGGTGTATATCGTCAGCGCACCCTGATCGCCGGCAGTGCGCATGAATATCCTGAGGCGGCCATTTGGCCGCTTCAGTGGTATTGATGCAGAGGAATAGAGCAATACGGCAATTCGATGGCCGGGCAGTGCCCGGCTTGCCATGATTAGCGTTGGTCCAGCTCGTGGTGAATCAATACCACGCATTGCGAGGCAAACAGCATTTTCGATCCCAGCGAGAGCTTTTTTGTGCCCAGGCGTTCGAGGGTATGGAAGGTGTTTTTCGGCATCGGGATATGGTCGGTGAGCAGGAAGCAGGAATTGCCCTGAAAGCTCTGCTCACGGATCGGGGTGCCCTTCCGGTCCATCACGAACAACTGGTGGTTCTCGGCCAGCTCCAGCACCAGCCGCTCAAAGCTCACCGTGCGTACGGTGACGCCGGATTCCACCGGCCGGGTTTCCTCCTTGCCCATCCCCCTTGAGACATCCAGCGCCTTGGCGATTTTCCCCAGCAGCGCGCGCTCGTCGAAACCACCGAGTTCGTGCATGGCGTTGATGTCGAAAAAAACCGTGCGGGAGAAATCCTGGGTGCTTTCCAGGACCAAATAGACCCTGACATCCGCGCGGTGCGACTGGGCCACGAAAACCGCGTTCATCAGGGTATGCGCCAGAATTTCGGCATGGGCCTCCTTGCCGATGGACGCCAACAGTTTCTGGCTGTCCGTAGGTGCCGCCCGCGCTCTGAGTACAAAGGTTCGCATGCCTGTCCTGTCTATGGTATGCCTCAATGATATCAGTATCGTTTCTGGATCGAGGCGTCCATCAGCAGCAATACCCGGGGATCCTATGCGCACAAGCCGGCAAAGCAGGCAGGACTACGGCCGGTCTGGAATTCGTGAAATCCTCAGCAGTTTACCGCTGTCCGTCAGCAGATAGATCAGACCGTCCGGGCCTTGTTCGACATCGCGGATACGCTCGCCCAATTCACCAAGCAGGCGCTCGCGCCGGACTTCCTTATCGCCGTCGAACTGAATCCGCCACAGCGCGGTTCCGGCCAGTGAACCCATCAGGATATGATTTTGCCACTTGGGGAATTCGGGGCCGGTATAGAAGATCATGCCGGAAGGCGCAATCGAACGCGGCACCCAGATACTCAGGGGTTCCACGAATTTCGGACTGTGTTTGCCGCCGCCCAGACGGCATTCCTCACCGACCGGCTCGCCGTAATGGCAACCGTAGCTGGCGCTTGGCCACCCGTAATTTTTGCCGGCCTGAACCCGGTTGATTTCATCGCCGCCCTGCGGGCCGTGCTCACTCAACCAAAGCACGCCCGTTCCCGGATGCAGTGCCGCGCCCTGCGGATTGCGATGCCCCAGACTGTAGATTTCCGGACGGGCGCCGGCGGCTTTCCATACCGGATTATCCGTAGGGATGCGCCCATCGCGCTGGATGCGGACCACTTTGCCGATGCTCTGCTTCATGTCCTGCGCCGGGGTGAATTTCTGGCGATCGCCCAAAGTGATGAACAGGGATTTGTCGCGGCCGAACACCAACCGCGATCCGAAATGACCGGCCCCTTCGACTTTGGGAATTTGGCGGTAGATGATTTCGGTGGACTGCAGACGGCCATTGATGAGTTTTGCCCGCGCCACCGCCGTGCCGGATAGCCCGCCTTCACCGGGTTCGGCATAGGACCAATACAGCCACGGTGTTTTGGCGAACTCCGGATCAATCGCCACATCCAACAATCCACCCTGCCCCTGCGATGCCACGCGTGGCAGACCGGTGATGGCTTGTTCAATACGCTGTCCATCGCGCGACATCACCGCAATGCTGCCGGATTTCTGGGTCACCAACAGACGGCCATCCGGAAGGAAGGCCATGCCCCAAGGCGATTTCAGGCCGGAATTACGTTCACTCAGCTGCAGCGTGTAATCGATGGAATTCAGCAGCTGTGTTTTCTGCGCCGCAGCCAACCCCGGAACACACAGTACGGCCAGACCGAGACCACACCAGCGCAATGCCCTGTAAGCCATACAAGACCTCCTCAATCGTGCAGGGTGAAGCTGTCGGCATCCAGATGTGCGGGAAAACGCTGCCGGAACGCCGCCAATTCGGCATACGATATACGCGCACTCTGGGTCTGCGGCGTGTCCCCGGATTCGACCACGGTCTGTCCGAGGAAATCGAGCACCGTACTGCCGCCGAGGTAGTGCAGACCGTTGCCATCGCCGCCGGTACGGTTGACGCCGACCACATAACTCAGATTCTCGATGGCGCGCGCCTTCAGCAGGGTCTGCCAGGCGAAATGGCGCGGGCTCGGCCAGTTCGCCACGTAAATCAGCAGATCGTAATCATAGCCGTCTGCCTGCATCTGTCCGAAACGGTTGCGCGAAAACACCGGGAAACGCAAGTCGTAACAGACCAAGGGGCAGATGCGCCAGCCTTTGTACTCCACGATGATTTTATCGCGACCGGAGGCGTAGCGATCGTGCTCTCCGGCCATGCGGAACAGGTGGCGTTTGTCGTAATGCCGGATGTTGCCGTCCGGCGCGGCCCACAGCATGCGGTTGAATACAGCGTCTCCTTCACGGATCTGCACGCTGCCGGTGACAACGGCATTCAATGCCATCGCCTGTTCGCGTAACCAGGCGACGGTCGGTCCGTCCATGGTTTCCGCCTGCGCCAAGGCGTCGTTGGAAAATCCGGAAGTAAAGGTTTCCGGCAATACGATGATGTCGGCATCCGGTGCCAATCCGGCCAGCAATGCGGTGTAGTAGTCGCGGTTGGCTTGCGGATCATGCCAGACGGTATCGGCCTGCACGATGCGGATGTTCAGATCGGCCGGACTCATACCTGCTCCAGGCGTGCGATGGCGGCGTCAAGCGTATCCGGATTCTTGGCGAAGCATAGCCTTACCAGGCGCTGGCCCGCCGGCGGCGACTCATAGAACGGCGACAGTGGAATGGCGGCGACGCCTTTTTCCGTGCACAGCCAGCGTGCGAATTCGGCATCGGGCAGATCGGAGATGGCGGAATAATCGACCAGCTGGAAATAACCGCCCGGCACCGGCAGGGCTTTGAAGCGCGTGCGCGCCAGCTTGCCGGCCAGATAATCGCGTTTGGCTTGGTAAAACGTGTCGAGTTCGGCGTAATGCCCAGGCTGCTGCACGATCATTTCGGCGAATGCCCACTGCGCCGGTGCGAAGCTGCAGAAGGTGTTGTATTGATGCACCTTGCGGAATTCGGCCGACAGCGCTTTGGGCGCAATGCAGTAGCCGATTTTCCAACCGGTGCAGTGATAGGTTTTTCCGAAGCTGGAAATCACGAAGCTGCGTTCGACCAGTTCCGGATAACGCAGGGCGCTTTCATGGCGAACGCCGCCGAACACGATGTGTTCGTAAACCTCGTCTGACAGCACCAAAATATCGGTATCACGGGTCAATTCAATCAGGCGCTGCATATCGTCGGCCGACCACAGCGCGCCGGAGGGATTGTGCGGGGTGTTGATGAAGATCATCCGGGTTTTCGCAGTAACTGCCGCCTGCAAACGCTCCCAGTCCACCGAAAAATCAACCGGATTCAGGGACACATGCACGCACACGCCACCGGCCAAGTCGATAGCCGGTTCATAGCAGTCGTAGCAGGGATCGAGCACGATGACCTCATCGCCGGGGCGGACCACGGCCAGCACGGCATTGAAGATCGCCTCCGAGGCGCCGCTGGTCACCGTTATCTCGGCCTCCGGACAGGCGGCATGGCCGTAACAAGCTATTGTCTTGGCGGCAATGGCCTCGCGCAGGGCCGGAATGCCGGTCATCGGGGCATACTGGTTTTTGCCGTCTCGCATGGCGCGGCCCAAGGCGTCCACCAGGAATTCCGGCACCGGAAAGTCCGGAAAACCCTGCCCCAGATTGACCGCCTGATGCTGCATGGCCATCTGCGACATGACCGTGAAGATGGTGGTGCCGACCTTCGGCAGCTTGGTTTGCAGGGGCATGGCGAGGTTCCGGTATGACTTGAATCAATATTATGCAACAGGATTCCGAAATTCACGGGAAATTAGCGTTTAAGTCCTTGTAAAAACGCTAAAATGAGCAGGTCGTTTTCCGGAAGCCCTCTGCCTGCATGTCCGCCGCCATCGCCGCCTTGATTCACGCCGATGCCCTGTGCTTTTCGCGCAATGCTGAACGTATCTTCGGGCCCTTGAATTTCCAAGTACAGGCCGGCGAAGCACTCATGGTGAAAGGCGATAACGGTTCCGGTAAAACCACCCTGCTTCGGGTGCTGGCCGGGCTCTTGCCCCAGGAATCCGGAGTGATCCGTTTGAAAGGGCATCCTTTCAGCCGTGACGCTTTCGTGCACCTCGCGGCGTACCTTGGGCACCGGCATGGGCACAAAGCGGAACTGACGGTCCTTCAGAATCTGCGCTTCACCGCCAGCCTGCATGGTCGCGTCAGCGAAACCCATCTAGAAACCCTGATCGGCGAATGCGGCCTGGCCGGATTCGAAGACACGCCGGCCGGAAAGCTTTCCGCCGGGCAGAACAAACGCCTGAGTCTGGCCCGTCTGCAAGCCCGACCGAGCGCATTGTGGCTGATGGATGAGCCCTATGCCAACCTCGATCTGGCCGGCATCGACTGGGTCAACCGTCTGGTGCAGAGCCACATCGCTGCCGGCGGCGGCGCCTTAATCAGCACCCACGGGGCTTATGCCGCGCCGGCTGTACCGGTGCGATTGCTGGAAATTTCCCGGAGCGCGGCCCATGCGTGAATTGCGCGCCCTGCTTGCCCGCGACCTCGGACTGATGTGGCAGAAACGCAGCGATGCCGCGCAACCGATGCTGTTCGCCCTGATGGTCTGCGTGATGTTCCCGTTGGCGATGGGCTCCGAACCTGCGCGCCTGGAACAGAGTGCCAGCGCGGTGATTTGGGTCGCGCATCTGCTAGCTGGTATGCTCGTGCTCGACAATCTGTACCGCAGCGATTTTGAAGACGGCAGTCTGGAACAATTGCTGCTGGCGCCGGTGCCGCTGCCGATGGTGATTGCCAGCAAGGTCGCCGTGCATTGGCTGACCACCGCCCTGCCCCTGCTGCTGCTGACCCCTCTCTTGGCACAGCTGCTGTTTCTGCCCATGAACCTGTTGCCGGTGCTGATGCTGAGCCTGCTGGTCGGTTCGCTGTTGATGAGCCTGATCGGCGCGGTGGTGGCGGCGTTGACCTTGGGCATCCGGCGCTCCGGTCTCCTGCTGGCCTTGATGGCG
The DNA here is from genome assembly GCA_041159305.1 of Pseudomonadota bacterium. Lineage (GTDB taxonomy): Bacteria > Pseudomonadota > Gammaproteobacteria > Xanthomonadales > Xanthomonadaceae > Arenimonas. The sequence continues at coordinate 15,028 of JBEAYK010000002.1, read as the reverse complement.
CTGCCGATGTACGTGCCGGTGCTGGTGTTCGGCGCCGGCAGCGTGTGGTCGGCCGGCCAAGGCCTGCCTTGGCTCGGCGCGATTTATCTGATGTGTGCCGGATTGGTGCTTTTGATCGTGCTGGCGCCATGGGCCGCCGCCAGCGCATTGCGTTTGGCCCTGAGTTGACGGAACGATGAATAAACTTCTGCTTTGGTTCAATCAAACCGGTTCACCTGCGCGCTTCGACGCCTTCGCGCGACGATGGAGCACGCCGAGCTTTGTATTGGCGGCGATTCTCATGGCCATCGGTGTTTACGGCGCGCTGCTTGAGGTACCGGCCGACTACAAACAGGGGGACAGCTTCCGCATCCTCTACATCCATGTGCCTGCGGCCTGGATGAGCCTGATGATTTTCGTGATCATGGCGGTGCAGAGTGCCATCGCCTTGATCTGGCGCATCAAGATCTGCGAACTGATTGCCATGGCATCGGCGCCGATCGGTGCGGTGTTCACCGCCATCACCCTGATCAGCGGCGCGGTCTGGGGCAAACCGACCTGGGGCACCTGGTGGACCTGGGACCCGCGCCTGACCTCGGAATTGGTTCTGCTATTTCTTTACCTCGGGGTCATCGGGCTGTACAACGCCATTGACGATCGCCGTGCCGCCGGGCGTGCCGCGGCCTTTCTCGCCATCATCGGCGTGGTCAATGTGCCGATCGTGCATTTCGCGGTGACCTGGTGGAACACCCTGCATCAGGGCGAAACCATCCGCCTGATCGGCCCCTCGAAAATGGACAGCAGCATGATCTGGCCCCTGCTGGTTCTGGCCCTGGCCACCAAGCTCTGGTACATCGGCTCGGTCCTGGTGCGTGCGCGCGTACTCAATCTGCAGCAGGAAAGCCGCAAACAATGGGTCATTGATCGTTACGGAGAATCGGCATGAGTCACTGGTATTTCATCACCCTGGCCTACAGCGCATTCGTCGTGCTGCTGCTTTGGGATTTTCTGGCACCGCAGTGGTCGCTGAAAAGCACCGTGCGCGCCATCCGCCTTCAACAACGCAAAAGCAGGCCCGCATGAATCCCGTCCGCAAACGTCGTCTCATTCTGGTCGGTCTGGTGCTACTCGCCGCCGCCGCTGCCGCGGCATTCATCGCCATGGCACTGCAGGAAAACATCAACTACCTGCACACGCCCTCGGAAGTCCGTACCGGCAAAGCCCCCGAGTCGGCGCGCTTCCGGCTCGGTGGCGTGGTCTGCAACGGCAGCGTTACGCGCACCGACGGCACCCTCGATGTGCGCTTCAACATCACCGATGGCAAACGCTACATTCCCGTGCAGTTCAACGGCATCCTGCCGGACATGTTCAAGGAAGGCACCAGCGTGATTGCCACCGGAAAAATGAAAGGGACTGAATTCATTGCCGGCGAAGTGTTGGCCAAGCATGACGAAACCTACATGCCGGCGGAAGTCGCGAAAAGCATGACCCCCGAAATGCAGGCCAAGATGAGTCAAGGACCGGCCATGCACACTCTGGACTGCGGAGCGCCCTGATGCTGCCCGAATTCGGTCAAATCGCCCTTCTCATCGCATTCGTGCTGTCCCTGCTGCTTGGGACATTACCCCTATGGGGCGCACAGCGTGGTAATGCCGCCCTGCAATTGACCGCACGCCCGCTGTCATTCGCCCTGCTGGCTGCGGTGACCGTCAGTTACATCCTGCTGACCGTAGCGTTCGTGCAGCATGATTTCTCCGTGGCCTATGTGGCCAAAAATTCCAACACCCTACTGCCGATGGTGTATCAGATTTCGGCGGTCTGGGGTGCCCACGAGGGCTCCCTGCTGCTCTGGGTGCTGACCCTCTGCGTCTGGATTGCCGCCGTTGCGGTCTTTTCCAAGAATCTGCCGGATGCGGTCCGGGCGCGTGTGCTGTCCATCATGGGTCTGGTGGCGCTCGGCTTTCTGGCCTTTACCGTCATCACCTCCAACCCGTTCGAGCGCATGTTGCCCGCTCCGATGGAAGGCCACGACCTCAATCCACTACTTCAGGATCCGGGCCTGATTTTCCATCCGCCACTGCTGTACATCGGCTATGTCGGCTTCTCGGTGGCCTTCGCCTTTGCCATCGCCGCGCTGATTGATGGCCAGATTGATACCCGTTGGATCCGCTGGGCGCGCCCATGGACCAACGTGGCCTGGGCCTTCCTCACTCTGGGCATAGCCCTGGGCAGCTTCTGGGCCTATTACGAGCTGGGCTGGGGCGGTTGGTGGTTCTGGGATCCGGTCGAGAACGCCAGCTTCATGCCCTGGTTGGTTGGTGCGGCTTTGCTGCATTCGCAGGCCACTACGGAAAAGCGCGGCAGTTTTTCCAGCTGGACCTTGCTGCTGGCGATTGCTGCATTTTCGTTGTCGCTGCTTGGTACTTTTCTGGTGCGCTCGGGCGTACTGACCTCGGTGCATGCTTTCGCCTCCGATCCCGAGCGCGGCATGTTCATTCTTGCTTTCCTGTGCTGCGTGGTCGGCGGTTCGCTGGTGCTCTTCGCCCTGCGTGCGCCAAAAGAAGCGGGCAAGCCCTTCCACTGGCAATCGCGTGAAAGTCTGCTGCTGTTGAATAATCTGCTGTTGACCGCTGCCGCGGCCATGGTGCTGCTCGGAACCCTCTACCCCTTGCTGGCCGATGCGCTCGGTCTCGGCAAAGTATCGGTCGGTCCGCCCTATTTCGGCAAGCTGTTTTTGATTCTGATGGCGCCGATGGTCCTGCTGATTCCCTTCGGACCGCTGAGCCGCTGGCAACGGGGGAATCTCTCGGATGTGGCACGTTGGCTGATGCCCTGGCTGGTGCTTGCTGTCGTGATCGCCACCATCGCCTATTTCCGGGCGCCACAGCATCCGTTGAAATCCGCCATGGCCTGGTTTTCCGGAATATGGATCGTGCTTGGCACCGCACGCTTCGTCTGGCACCGTTTTGCCCAGGCGCAGGGCCGGTTCACCGCGGAGATGATTGGCATGGTGACGGCGCATGCCGGCGTTGCCGTATTCTGTTTCGGCGCGCTGATGACCGAAGGTCTGAGCGTGGAAAAAGACGTGGCGGCAAAGCCCGGCCAGAGCTTCGAGGTCGGCGATTACCGATTCACCTTCCTGGGCGTGACCGAAGTCGCCGGGCCAAACTTCATCGCGCAACGGGGTGATATCCAGGTCGGCGTCGGTGAACGTAATCTCCGAATTCTGCATCCGGAAAAACGCCAGTACGCCTCCGGGGGCAGCAGCATGACCGAAGCGGACATGCATGGCGGATTCACCCGTGATCTTTACGTCGCACTGGGCGAACCGACCGACAATGCCGGCGGCTGGGCATTGCGTCTGCATGTGAAACCCTTCGTGCGCTGGATCTGGTTCGGCTCCATCCTGATGGCGCTCGGTTCGCTCATCGTTATTTTCGACAAGCGCTTCAAACGCAAAGGCAACGAGGCATGAGCCGCCTGCTGCCGCTGCTGGCTTTCATTGCACTGGCGATGTTGCTTTTCGTGGGCGTACGCATGAACTCCGGAAAAGACAACTCCGCCATTCCTTCGCCGCTGATCGGAAAAACGGCGCCGGCAATGCGATTGCCGGAATTGGTGCTTCCGGAATCACGGCTCGGGATCGTAGACCTGAAAGGCAAGGCCTATGTCCTCAATGTCTGGGGCAGCTGGTGCGTCAGTTGCCGCATCGAGCATCCCGTCATCACCCAATTGGCAAAGTCCGGCACCGTGGTCGTGGGTTACAACTACAAAGACAGCCCGGAAGATGCCGCGCGCTGGCTGGCACAATACGGCAATCCGTTTGCACTGGTCGTTCAGGACCGCGATGGCCAAGCGGCTTTGGACTGGGGTATTTACGGCGCGCCGGAAACCTTCGTCATCGATGCCGCCGGTGTCGTGCGTTTCAAACATATCGGTCCACTGACGCCTGAAATCGTTGAAGAAAAAATTCTGCCGGCACTGCAGGAGGCTCCATGAAGAATATCTTTGCAGGGTTGTTGCTGCTCGCCGGTTTGTTGTTCTCAGGCACCGCCGCCGCACTCGATCCGATTGACTACCAAAGCCCGGCCGAAGAACAGCGCTTCAAGGCCCTGGCTGCCGAACTGCGTTGCGTGATGTGTCAGAACCAGAGTATCGCCGACTCGAATGCACCCATTGCACACGATTTGCGCATGGAAGTATTGCGCCTGATGCGCGAGGGCCGTAACGATGAAGAAATCAAGCAGTACCTGGTGGAGCGCTACACCGATTTCGTGCTGTATGAACCACCGATGCGTGGCGGAAATTGGCTGTTATGGATGGGCCCGTTCGTTCTGCTGCTAATCGGCGGAATTGCCGTTGCTGCTGTGATCCGGACTAAAAACAAACAACCGGATGCGGCCGGAAACGGCGCCGCCGGCGAGGAATGGTAATGACCCTGTTCATTCTGATCAGCGTGCTGCTGGTGCTCTTGCTTTTTGCAATCGCGTTGAAACCGCTCTGGCTAAAACAACGCGGCCTTGCTGGCGCTTTGTTGCTGGGCTGCGCCGGACTCACCGCGGGACTGTATTGGCAATTCGGCCGACCTGAAGCCATCGGCTATCAGGCTCCGCAGGCCGCCGAGCAGACCATTGAACAGGCCCTGGCCGAGCTTGAAACCGTCGTCCGCGGGCAGCCCACCAATCTCGAAGCCCGCGTTCTTCTGGCGCGCAGCTATCTTCAAACCGGGCAGTACCAGACAGCGCAGCCGCATTTCGCCGAGGCTCTGAAACTGGCTCCCGACAACGCCGGACTGATGGTTGATTATGCGGAATCCATTTTCCGTGCCGGCAAACCGGATGTTCCGGATCCGCGCGCACGCGAATGGATCGACAAAGCGCTGAGCATCGAACCGGACAACCAGCGCGCCCGTTTCTTCAGTGGCATCCTGCTGTTGCAGGCCGGCCAACCGAAGGATGCGGCCGCTGTATGGGAAAGTCTGTTACCGCAGGTCGATGCGACAACCGCGCAGGCCTTGCTGCCGCAGATCAACCGCGCACGCGTCGATGCCGGACTTCCGGCCATGGCCATGCCGGAGGTGCGTGCGGTCAGCATCGCCGTCGATGTCGATTCCTCTCTGAAAGACAAAACGCCCCCGGGCGGGGTTCTGTTCGTATTTGCGAAACGCATCGATGGCGCCGGTCCGCCACTGGCGGCAAAACGGATCCCGCTCACGGCATTCCCCACCCAGGTGCAATTATCCGATGCCGATTCGGTCATGCCGACAGACCGCTTATTCAGCCAATCCGGATTCGTTCTGCAGGCACGTATTTCCGTCAGCGGCACTGCCGAAGCCGGCGCCGGGGACTGGCAGAGTGCGCCTGTCACGATGCAATCAGATAAACTGGCACCGGTCACTTTGATCCTGCGCCAGAATCCATGAGCGAATTCATTTCAACCGGCACCCGCTTTGCGCCCCTGCCCTCGCCTTTCGTGTTCAAACGCGGCGGCAGCCTCAGCGGTGGGCGAATGGCGTTCGAAACCTGGGGGCAGTTGAACGCAGCAAAAGACAATGCCGTGCTGATACTTACCGGACTGTCACCCAGCGCCCATGCCGCCAGCTCCTCTGAAAATCCCGAGAAAGGTTGGTGGGAAGCCATGGTCGGACCAGGCAAAGCCATCGATACGGACATGTGGCATGTCATCTGCGTGAATACGCTCGGCAGCTGCAAAGGCTCGACCGGTCCGGCATCTGTGGATTCAAGTACCGAAGAAGCTTACCGGCTTCAGTTTCCAGACCTGTCCATAGAAGACTGCGCCGCTGCCGCGAAGGCAGTGTTGAACCACCTCGGCATCGAATCGCTGGCCTGTCTGGTCGGAAACTCGATGGGCGGCATGGTCGCCCTGTCCTTCCTGCAGCAGTTCCCGCTGGTCACCCGCAGTCACATCAATGTCTCCGGCAGCGCCCAGGCTCTGCCCTTTTCCATTGCCATACGTTCGCTGCAGCGCGAAGCCATCCGTCTCGATCCGAATTGGAACCAGGGCCGTTACGACCGCTCGGCTTACCCGCGCAATGGCATGCGCATCGCCCGCAAGCTCGGCGTGGTCACCTACCGCTCGGCCATGGAATGGGACGGTCGCTTCGGGCGCGTCCGGCTCAACAGCGAAGTGGCTTCGGAACGTTTCGGCATGGAATTCGAGGTTGAGAGCTATCTTGAAGCGCATGCCGAACGATTCGTTGATCAGTTCGATCCGAACTGCTATCTCTATCTCAGCCGCGCCATGGACTGGTTCGATATCTGCCAATCCTGTGCCCGCGAAAGCGATGACGTGGTCGGTGCCTTGGCCACCCTTCCCCTGCACAGCGCATTAGTGCTCGGGGCGACCACCGACATTCTTTTCCCGCTGCACCAGCAGCAGCAGATTGCCGATGGCCTGGCCCGCGGCGGTGCAAAAACCCGTTTCATGGCACTCGACTCCCATCAAGGGCATGATGCCTTTCTGGTCGATATCGATAAATTCGCGCCACCCATCCGACACTTCCTCGACGAACTCAGGAACATTCCATGAACGATCTTACTTTTACCGGCAAGGAACATCTGCTCGATCTAATCCGCAAGGCATGCGCGGCTTCCGACTCACAAGCCACCATGGCCATTTTGCGTGACGGCCTGAGCGCTCTGATCACGTCCAAGAAAGTATTCCTGCCCGAATGCGTATATGAGCCGGTGGAGGGCCATTATGCCCGCCGTGAAATCTACAAATGCCCGGAAACCGGCGTCAGCGTGGTTGCCATGACCTGGGGTCCCGGTCAGGGCACGCCGATTCACGATCATTGCGGCCTTTGGGGCGTCGAAGGCGTCTGGCAGGGAGAAATCGAAATCGTTCAGTATGAATTACTGGAAGATCAGCCCGATCGCTGCCGCTTCGAGCGACTCACCCCGGTCACGGGCGGCGTCGGCTCCTCCGGCTGCATCATCCCGCCGCATGAATACCACACCATCCGCAATCCAAGTCCCGACAAGATCGCGATTTCACTGCACATTTACAAGGACAGCATGGGCGACTGCTCGATTTTCGAGCCGCTCGGCGACGGCTGGTACAGCAAAGGCCGCAAACTGCTGTGCCTGGACCCGGTTGACTGTGAATAAATCGCCCGATTGGGTATAATGTACGTCCACATGCCGGTGTGGCGGAATGGTAGACGCGGCGGACTCAAAATCCGCTTATGGTGACATAGTGTAGGTTCGAGTCCTATCACCGGTACCAGATCAAAAACCCCTCGGAAACGAGGGGTTTTTCATGCCCTCCCGATTGATTCAGGTCAATTTGACGGTGCTATCATTTATGCTACATTGGCCACTCACAAGCCAAGGAGATTCACCATGACCAAGTCCGCACTTGCCGCTGCCATCCTGCTTTCCCTAGTCGCATGCAGCGAAAAACCCGCTGAAACCGCATCGGCCACTGAAATCATGGCCACCGCAACTCCCGAAACTCCCACAGATCCCGAAACCGCTATGACTCCCGAAACGGAAAAATCGGGGTTTAAACAGGAGCTCGAACTTCAAGGTATTCGCTTCGTAGTTGAGGCTACCAACGAAGGGTCACTGAACAATCTGACTATCTCACCAAGCGGACTGAGCGAAGTCAATGATGTCATCAGCCGTGAAATCGAAGGTAGCGTAACCAAAGTAGAAATCGAAGACGTTAATGCCGATGGTTCTCCAGAGCTGTATGTATGGGTCACTTCCGCTGGAAGTGGCAGTTATGGCATCCCGATTGGATATTCGGCCAATAATAAAAAAAGTCTCAGTGAAATTTATTTTCCGCCAGTCAGCGAAGATCCGGTCAACAGCAAAGGCTATATGGGTCATGATGAATTCGTTGTCGGCGAAGGCATCATCGCTCAACGATTCCCAATCTATAATGAAGGCGATAATAACGCCAACCCAACCGGTAAGACGCGTCAGCTACAGTACAAACTCACTGCTGGCGAGGCAGGCTGGGTGATGAAAGTCGACCGCGTCGTTGAATTCTAAGACGAAGACGCAGAAAACCTGGACCCCGCTTCGGCGGGGTTTTTTATCCGTAAGGCCACCAGCCCGAGCCCGTGCGGGCATAACGATCGGCGGCCTGCTCGAAGCGGTTTTTATGACTGATGCCGCCATGCAAGAAATACAGGGGAAGGAACAACACTCCGAAGGCCATGGTCTGATACACATGCGCCCGCTCATGACTGCCAATGCGCACGCAGTCATCGCCTCCGAATGCGGCGCAGTGATAGGTCAAGGTCGGCTCATCCAGTGATTGGCCGGTATGCAGTATGACCTGGCCGAGGGTCAGCGCGCCGCTGCTGAAAAAACGGAACTGCGAAAAGACCAGAGCCCCATCCGAAACCGAGATGCGTGCGCCGAGCAGAAGCGCCCCGACACCGAGAATCAGACCCAATGCGGTCATTGGCAAGGCCCACAGGCTGCCGAGAACGAAAAAGATGCGGTGTTGCAATGGCGTACTCATGGCGCCAGTGTACACAAAATCGGTGCCCACGAAAAAGCGGGCCGAAGCCCGCTTTTTCTCTTTCTTTGCGACCGATGACTTATTCGGCAGCGCTATCTTCGTCCAATGCCTTCATCGACAGACGGATACGGCCCTGCTTATCGACTTCCAGCACCTTCACTTTCACGATGTCGCCTTCCTTGAGTTTGTCGGACACTTTCTCGACGCGCTCGTTGGAAATCTGCGACACGTGCACCAGGCCGTCTTTGCCCGGAGCGATGGTGACGAATGCACCGAAGTCCATGATCTTGGCGACCTTGCCTTCATAGATGCGGCCCGGCTCGACATCGGAAGTGATCGACTCGATGCGGGCACGGGCGGCTTCAGCAGCGGCATTGTTGACCGAAGCGATGGTGATGGTGCCGTCGTCCTGGATGTCGATCTGGGTACCGGTTTCCTTGGTGATGGCCTGGATGACCGAGCCACCCTTGCCGATTACTTCGCGGATCTTGTCCGGATGGATCTTCAGGGTCAGCAGACGCGGTGCGAACTCAGACATTTCTTCGCGCGGCGTCGACAGGGCTTTCGCCATTTCGCCGAGGATGTGCAGACGGCCCTGTTTGGCCTGGTCGAGCGCGATGCGCATGATTTCTTCGGTGATGCCTTCGATCTTGATGTCCATCTGCAGTGCGGAAATGCCCTGCTCGGAACCGGCCACTTTGAAATCCATGTCGCCGAGGTGATCTTCGTCACCCAGGATATCGGACAGCACCACGAAATCGCCGCCTTCCTTGACCAGACCCATGGCGATACCGGCCACCGGGGCTTTCAGCGGAATGCCGGCGTCCATCATGGCCAGCGAGGAACCGCAGACCGAGGCCATCGAGGAGGAACCGTTCGATTCGGTGATTTCCGAAACGCAGCGGATGGTGTACGGGAATTCTTCCATGTTCGGCATGACGGCCATGACGCCGCGCTTGGCCAAACGGCCGTGGCCGATTTCACGACGCTTCGGCGCGCCGAAACGACCGCACTCGCCCACCGAATACGGAGGGAAGTTGTAATGGAACATGAAGTTTTCTTTGTATTCACCGGACACGGCATCAATGATCTGGCCGTCACGGGCGGTACCGAGGGTAGCAACGACCAGGGCCTGGGTTTCACCGCGGGTGAACAGGGCCGAACCGTGGGTACGCGGCAGCACCGAGGTGCGAACGCTGATCGGACGCACGGTGGTGAGATCGCGGCCGTCGATGCGGACCTTGGTCTTCAGCACGGAAGCGCGCATGGTTTCGTATTCGAGTTCGCCGAATTCCTTCGACATTTCGGCACCGACCCAGCCATTGGCTTCGGCATCGGCTTTCAGACCTTCCATCACCTCGGCTTTGATCTTGGAGATGGCGTCACGGCGTTCCAGCTTTTCGCGGATGGCGAAAGCGGCTTCCAGACGGCTGCCGACGGCGGTTTTGAGCGCGGCGATCATGGCCTCGTTCTTGGCCGGGGCCTGCCAGGTCCACTTGCTGACGCCGACTTCGGCAACCAGTTCGTTGATGGCGTTGATGACGGTCTGCATCTGCTGATGGCCGAACATCACGGCACCCAGCATCTGCTGTTCGGACAGCAGCGCGGCTTCGGATTCCACCATCAGCACGGCACCGGCGGTACCGGCAACGACCAGCTCAAGCTGCGAGGTCGCCAGTTCGGCGGCGGTCGGGTTCAGGATGTACTGGCCATTGGCGAAGCCGACCTTGGCAGCGCCGATCGGACCGTTGAACGGTGCGCCGGACAGGGCCAGTGCGGCAGAGGCGCCGATCAGGGCCGGGATGTCGCCGTCAACTTCCGGATTCATCGAAACGACGGTGGCGATGATTTGCACTTCATTGCGGAAACCTTCCGGGAACAGCGGGCGGATCGGACGGTCGATCAGGCGGGAAATCAGGGTTTCCTTCTCGGTGGCACGGCCTTCACGCTTGAAGAAGCCGCCCGGGATACGGCCGCCGGCATAGAATTTTTCCTGGTAGTCGACGGTGAGCGGGAAGAAATCCATGCCCTCGCGTTGCGACTTGGCGGCCACGGCGGTGACCAGGACCACGGTGCCTTCGACGCTGACGATGACCGAACCGCTGGCCTGACGCGCGATTTCACCGGTTTCGATGCTGACTTGATGTTTTCCGTATTGGAAGGTTTTCACGATTTTTGCCACTGTATTATCCTCTTTGATTTCCGCGAGACGGGCCACATGCCCGTCTTTGATGTACTGCAAAAAACAACGCGGCGCCGAAGCGCCGCGTTGGGTGGTTAGCGACGTAAGCCGAGGCGCTGGATCAGGGCCTGGTAACGTTCGCTGTCTTTCTTTTTCAGATAGGCCAGCAGGCTGCGGCGCTGGTTCACCATTTTCAGGAGACCGCGGCGCGAATGGTGGTCTTTCTTATGGGTCTTGAAGTGTTCGGAAAGGTCTTCGATGCGGGCGGTCAACAGGGCAACCTGGACTTCCGGGGAGCCGGTATCGTTGGCGGCGCGTTTGTGCTCGCCGATGACTTTGCTGGTATCAATGGACATATCAATTCTCTATGAAGATGCGAATTCGGCAGAAGCGCACAGTGCGCAACCGCCATAACCGCCGGTTAAGGAAGCTTCGTCAGGGAAGCTGCGAAGCCCGCATATTATACTCGATTCAATCAGTTAGTGGGGTTAAATCGCGTCAATTGATGGCTGCCCAGCGGAACAGACGCTGAACCGTGAGATCCCCTTCGGCCCCGATGGCGGCCAGCCCAAGCGGCAAGCCCTCGGCATTACACAGCTGAACCCGCTCGCTGGCCGCAAAGGGCTCCGGAATGCGGATTTTCTGGCCCATGCCCACGCGCCGGGCCTGATCGGCATCCAAGGTCAGCCGGGGCACCGCCACCAAGGCCTCGGCCACAGGGTGCAGAACGGCATCCAGCTCCGGTAGCCCCTGCTCGGCAAGCGCCTGAAGCCCCTCCAGGGTCCACAAAGGGAGCGCCTGGAACGGCTCGACCCAGAGCCGGCGCAGTGCCGTGACATGGGCGCCACAGCCGAGCGCTTCGCCCAGATCGCGGACCAGACTGCGGATGTAGGTTCCCGAGCCACAGGTCACCCGCAGGCTGAATTGGTTCGGTTCCAGGGCCAGCAGTTCGATGGCATGAATACGGACCGGACGCGCGGGCAGATCGATGACATCGCCGCGGCGCGCCTTCAGATACATCGGCTCACCGCCCTGCTTGAGTGCGGAATAGACCGGGGGCACTTGTTGGATGTCGCCGATGAATCCCTGCAATAGGCTTTCCAGCTGCTTCCGGGAATAACTTCCGATTGGTCGCTCGCGCAGAACCTGGCCGTCGGCATCATCGGTATCGGTGGTAGCGCCGAGCGCGGCGCTGACCTCGTAGGCTTTGTCATTCCCGAGCAGAATGCCGGCGACCTTGGTGGCCTCGCCCAGACAGATCGGTAACACGCCGGTCGCCAACGGATCCAATGCGCCGGTGTGACCGGCCTTCTCAGCCCGGTAAAGGTTACGTACTTTCTGCAAGGCTTGGTTGGAGGTCATGCCCTGAGGCTTGTCGAGCAGAATCAGGCCGTCAACCGGGCGACGGGCGAAAGTGAACTGTGCTTTCTTCATGCAGGAAAAAACCGCCCGGAGGCGGTCAGGGCGATTCGGGTTTCGGGCTGTCGCGTAGCAACTGCTCGATGCGCTCGCCCTTGTCGACCGAATCGTCGTAATGGAAATGCAGCTCGGGCACATGCCGCATCTTGACCGCATGGGCCAGCTGGAAGCGCATTTCCGGAGCCAGCTCGTTCAACGCCTTCACGGCTGCTTTGGACGAATCGGCCAACAACGCGGTGACGAATACCTTGGCATGCGCCATGTCGCGGGTGAGTTCGACATCGGACACGCTCAACGACGGCAGACCGTGCTCGCGCACCGTGGCATGCACGATCTGGCCCAGCTCGCGGCGGAGCTGGGCGGAGACGCGGTCGGTCCGGTGGAAGCTCTTCTTCGCCATCAGAGGCTGCGCGCCACTTCGATGCGTTCGAAGCATTCAATCTGGTCGCCCGGCTTGACATCGTTGTAGGCCTTCACCGCGATACCGCATTCGGTACCGCTGCGGACTTCCTCGACGATGTCCTTGAAGCGGCGCAGACTTTCCAGCTCGCCTTCGAACACCACCACGCTGTTGCGCAGCACGCGGATCGGTTTGTTGCGCTTGACCGTACCCTCGATGACCAGCGAACCGGCGACGGCACCGAACTTGGAGCTGCGGAACACATCGCGGACTTCGGCGATACCGATGATTTCCTCGCGGATCTCGACGCCGAGCAGACCGGACGCGACCTGTTTGACCTGGTCGATGACGTCATAGATGATCGAGAAGTAACGCAGGTCGATGCCGTTGCTTTCGATGATGCGTCGCGCCGAGGCATCGGCACGCACATTGAAGCCGATGACCACGGCCTTGGATGCCGCAGCCAGTGTCGCGTCCGATTCGGTGATACCGCCGACGCCGGAGGAAATCACGTTGATGCGGATGGATTCGTTGGACAGTCCGGTCAGGGAATCCCGCAATGCTTCGACGGAACCCTGCACATCGGCTTTGACCAGGATATTGAGGACCTGCTGGCCCTGGCCGGCGCCCATCTGGGCCATGACGTCTTCCATGCGCGAACCCGGTTGTTTGACCAGACGCGATTCACGGCGTTTGATTTCACGCTGCTGTGCGACTTCCTTGGCCAGACGTTCATCGGCCACGACCACGAAGTCGTCACCGGCATCCGGCACGCCGGAAAGACCGAGTACCTGCACCGGAATGGACGGACCGGCGGTTTCGGTCTGCTTGCCGTTCTCGTCGAACAGCGCACGCACGCGGCCATACTGCAGACCGCTGACCAGATAATCGCCTTTCTTGAGGGTGCCTTCCTGCACCAGCACGGTGGCAACCGGTCCGCGACCCTTGTCGAGCGAGGATTCGATGACCACGCCGCTGGCACGGGCATCAACGGTCGCTTTCAGTTCCAGCAATTCGGCCTGGACCAGAATCGATTCCAGCAGATTGTCGACGCCATCGCCGGTCTTGGCGGAAACCGGCACGAACTGGACGTCACCGCCCCACTCTTCCGGCACCACTTCCAGTTTGACCAGACCCTGTTTGACGTTGTCGGGGTTGGCTTCGGACTTGTCCATCTTGTTCATGGCGACGATCAGCGGCACTTTCGCGGAACGGGCATGCTCGACCGCCTCGATAGTCTGCGGCATGACGCCGTCATCGGCGGCAACCACCAACACCACGATATCGGTCAGCTTGGCGCCGCGGGCACGCATGGCGGTGAATGCCGCATGGCCCGGGGTGTCCAGGAAGCTGATAACGCCGCGCGGCGTCTCGACATGATAGGCACCGATGTGCTGGGTGATGCCGCCGGCTTCGCCGGTAGCGACCTTGGTACGACGGATGTAGTCGAGCAGCGAGGTCTTGCCGTGATCGACGTGACCCATGATGGTGACTACGGGCGGACGTGTGCTCTTCTCGCCCTGGGCTTCGTCCAGATGCGCGACCAATGCCAGTTCGGCATCGTTGTCATTGGCCTGTACGGCTTTATGACCGAGCTCTTCCACCACCAACACGGCGGTATCGTGATCGATGACCTGGTTGATGGTGACCATCATGCCCATTTTGAACAGGGCACGGACCACATCCGAACCTTTCATCGCCAGCTTGTTGGCCAGTTCGGAAACAAGGATGGATTCGCCGACGGCGACTTCGCGGGTGATCGGGGCGGTCGGTCGCGAGAACCCATGCTGACCGGTGGCGGTCCGCGATGCTTCCATGATTTTCTGTTTCGGTTTCTTCTTGCCGGCACTGACCCGGCGCTCTCGCTCGGCGGCGGTCAGGTGCAACTGGCCGCTGATGTTCTGCAACGCGGAATCATCGTCGATGTCGTTGTCGACCATGACGTGCGAACCGCGCACTTTGTGCTTGGCGGTTTTGCTCGGCAACTTGTCCTTGGCGGCCTTTGCCGGTTCGTGGCGGAGGGCTTCGGTCTTGTGTGGTTTGTGGCCGTGCTTTTCATCACGCTCACGCCGGGATTCATGGCCGGCGGCGTCGGGTTCGACGGCGCCTACCTTTTTGCCGGCCAGCTCAGCTGCCGCAACACGGGCTTTTTCCTCGGCTTCACGGATGACGCGTTCCTTTTCAGCGCGCTCGATCTCGATCTGCTCGCGGCGTGCACGGTCGAATTCGCTCAGGCGCGCCTGCTCTTCGGCATTGCGTGATTTCGACTGCTCCAGCTTGCGCAGCACCTCCTCGCGCTCGTCAGATACCGGTGCCGCGACTTCGTCGCGTTTGACATAGGTCCGCTTCTGACGGACCTCGACGGCAACCGTGGTCTTGGACTTGCCCGAGCTGGCAACCGTCAGTTCTTCAGTCTTGCGACGGGCGATGGTGATCTTCTTGGGCGCAGCGGCGGCTTCCGCCGGCTTCTCGGTCTTGCCGTGCGAGCGGCGCAGGAACCCGAGCAGCTTGATCTTCTCAGTGCTGCTGACGACCTGGTCCGGACCGGA
>JBEAYK010000028.1:0-7852 GCA_041159305.1 Pseudomonadota bacterium | reverse complement strand
GTGCCCACGCCCGCGAGGACTTCAAGACCCGCGATGACGAGAACTGGATGAAGCACACCCTGACCTGGATCGATGACAAGGGCGATACCGTCATCGATTACCGCCCGGTGCATCTGAACACGCTCAGCTCGGATGTGGCTTACATCCCGCCGAAAGAACGCAAATATTGAGGTGAGACGCAATCATGGCTGAATTTACCCTGCCGGCAAACTCGAAAATCACCAAAGGCACGCATTTCCCGGCCAAATCGGGCGGAAAGAATCTGCGCCGCTTCAAGATTTACCGCTGGAATCCGGACGATGCCGCCAATCCGCGCGTCGACACCTATGAAATCGACCTCGACCAGTGTGGACCGATGGTGCTGGATGCGCTGATCAAGATCAAGAACGAAATCGATCCGACCCTGACCTTCCGCCGTTCCTGCCGCGAAGGCATCTGCGGCTCCTGCGCGATGAACATCGACGGCAGCAATACATTGGCCTGCACCAAAGCCATCGATGAATGCGGCAAAAAAGAAGTGCCGATTTATCCCTTGCCGCATATGCCGGTCATCAAGGATCTGGTGCCCGATCTGTCGCATTTTTACGCCCAGTACGCTTCCATCAAGCCCTGGATCCGAACTCAGTCGGCAACGCCGGCCTCCGGTGAGCGCCTTCAGTCCAAAGAAGACCGTGCCAAACTCGACGGCCTTTACGAGTGCATCCTGTGTGCTTGCTGCAGCACCAGCTGCCCGAGTTACTGGTGGAACGGCGACCGCTACCTCGGCCCGGCCATCCTGCTTCAAGCCTACCGCTGGATCATCGATTCGCGCGATGAAGATACCGGCGCCCGCTTGGATGAATTGGAAGATCCATTCAAACTCTACCGTTGCCATACCATCATGAATTGCGCCCGCACCTGTCCGAAAGGGCTGAACCCGGCCAAAGCCATCGGTGAAATCAAGAAACTGATCCTGCAACGGCATGGTGCCTGAGATGCGCAATCCACTGTTCTGGCCGATGGTTGCGATGGCGGGTTTGACTTTTCTGGTCTGGCTCCGCATGTTCCAGACCCGGGTCGGTGAAATGAAACGGCGCCGCATCCATCCCCAGTCCGTGGCTCAAAGTGCCCAGATGGCGCAGATGGTGGAGGATAGCCGCGCTGCAGACAATTTCCGCAATCTGTTCGAGTTGCCGGTGCTTTTCTATGCGGCCATGCTGCTATCTCTGCAGGCCGGCATCGACAGCGTTGCCATGCAGGCTTTGGCCTGGGCGTTCGTGGCATTACGGTTTCTGCACAGCTACATCCACTGTACCTATAATCGGGTCATGGACCGTTTCAAGGCCTATGTGCTCAGCGGGTTCGTGCTTTGGGCGATCTGGGGACTGCTGGTCTGGAATTGGCTGGGCTGATGCCCGGTACCGAAGAAAATCCCGAAATCAAACGTCTGCGCTGGCGCTGCCGGCGTGGCATGCGTGAGCTCGATCAGCTGATGCTGCGCTATCTGGATCAGCGTTGGACCATTGCGGACGACGCCGAAAGAGCGCTTTTCCTGCATATCCTGGACTCTGAAGACGATAAGCTGTGGCGATGGTTCATGGGGCTTGAGCGTCCTGAGAATGCCGATCTCGATGGCTTCGTCACCCTCATCGCCGACTTGCCTGCCTGAATGTCGTATGCCGGAGCAACAACACAAGCATCAGCGACTACACCAGCAACAGTGGAGTCAATTCTACTGCCAAGTATTCGCTTAAACCCAGTATCATAGAGCGATGTTTCAACCACTGACCGCCGCCATCGGACTTCGCTATCTGCGCGCCAAGCGCCGTAATGGCTTCATTTCCTTCATATCTCTTGCGTCAGTGCTCGGCATCTTTATTGGAGTGGTGGCGCTAATCACCACCATTTCAGTCATGAATGGTTTCCAGGAAGAACTGCGAAACCGTATTCTGGGTACAGTGGCCCACGCCACCATCGAAGGTGTGAATGGATCGTTGCCAGACTGGAAGCGGGCGGTTGCGGTCGCCGAAAAGGATGAACGAGTTCTCGGTGCCGCACCATATGTGCAGACCGAGACACTTCTACAGGCCCAGAGCAAACAGGGCGCGCTGTTACGTGGTGTGCAGCCGGATCTGGAAGGGCGGGTGTCTGAATTGCCCAAAAAAATGGTCCAAGGTCGTCTGGACAGCCTCACGCCTGGTGCATTCAATATCGTACTTGGTTCGGAATTGGCTGCGGCCCTCAATGTGCGGGTCGGTGATTCGGTCAACGCCTTCGTCAGTGAATCTGTGGCCACTCCCTTCGGCTCGATGCCGCGGGCGAAACGGTTCACTGTAACCGGCATTTTTTCGGTTGGCGCCCAGGAATACGATTACGGTCTGGCGCTTATCCATATTCAGGACGCGCAGGTGCTGCTGCGGATGGGCGATGATGCCACCGGCGTCCGGTTGAAGCTCGACGACATTTGGCAGGCCTGGTCGGTCGCACGGGATCTGGCCAACCGCATGGAAGGCATATATCAGGTGCGCGATTGGACCCGCGATCATGCCAATTTTTTCCGTGCGCTCAAAATGGAAAAAACGGTGATGTTCATCCTGCTATCCCTGGTTATCGCCATCGCCGCCTTCAATCTGGTATCGTCGCAGGTCATGTTGGTACAGGATAAACAGGCCGACATCGCCATCCTGCGCACGCTCGGCATGTCGCCGGCACAGGTCATGCAGGTGTTCACGGTACAGGGGCTGGTCATCGGTCTGGTCGGTGTGGCGCTCGGCACCATAGGCGGCATCCTGCTATCGAATAATCTCGGAGTGCTTGTACGTTTCATTGAATCACTGACCGGCAATGAGCTGCTACCTGCCGATGTTTACTACATCAGTGGCGGTGTCCCATCCGTGGTCAATCCGACGGATGTAATCATCATCGTCACCGTTGCAATCATCATGTGCCTGCTGGCTACTATTTACCCAGCCTGGCGTGCGGCCCGTACCAACCCAGTCGAGGCCCTGCGCTATGAGTGAGATTATTTTGGAAGGCTCATGCCTTGGCAAAACTTACCAAGAAGGCGACATGGTAACGCCGGTTTTTTCCGGAATTGATATTCAGGTGCATGCTGGCGAATCCATAGCGATTGTTGGGGCGTCGGGTTCAGGTAAAAGCACACTACTGCATCTACTAGCCGGTCTGGATCGTCCGACCGATGGTATAGTTCGGTTGATGGGGGATGATTTCTATCGGCACACTGAGGCGGAAAAGGGCCGGCTCCGCAACCGGCACCTCGGCTTCATCTACCAGTTCCATCACCTCTTGCCGGAATTTACGGCGCTTGAAAACGTGATGATGCCCTTGCTGATAAATGGCATGTCGCCCACTAAGGCTATTTTGCCGGCACAGAATCTTCTGGAACAAGTCGGCCTTTCACATCGTTTGGCACATAAGCCCGGTGAGTTGTCAGGCGGTGAAAGACAGCGTGTCGCCGTGGCGCGTGCACTGGTTAATCGTCCTGCCTGCATCCTGGCAGACGAGCCGACCGGCAATCTAGATGAAAAAACAGCAGAAGATGTGTTCAATCTATTATTGGATTTGAAACAGCACCATCAAACAGCTCTTATTATCGTCACCCATGATCAGCGTCTGGCTGATAAATGCGGTCGATCGCTTGAGCTTTTCCTTGGGCAAATCCGGAATCGCCAAAGTTGATTTTTTAAGGCTTGGGGACGAGGGCAGGCAAGAATTTCGCACTTGCAGCTGGTCAAGTCGCTGTAATAACGTGTAAATGGTTATTAAATCAGCAATTTCTCGCTAATCCCGTCATCTCGGGTATGCTATTACCAAGTGCATATGCAGGCTGAAGAATTATGCTTGAACTACTGATGTCGGGCGGCTGGGTCATGCTGCCGCTATTGATTCTTACCGTAGTGGCGACCGCCATTGCTTTGGAGCGCTTCTGGACCTTACGCCGGTCGGAAGTTATACCCCATGGTATTGGTCTTGAAATCGAGCATTGGTCGCGCGGAAAGACTCTGGAAATCGGAGAAATCCAACGTCTACGTCAGGATTCGCCCATGGGTGAACTGTTGGCCGCAGCGCTACTGGTGCGACAAAAGCCGCGGGATGTCATCAAGGAGCGCATCGAGGATGTCGGCCGACACATCACCCATGATCTGAACCGGTTTCTGCCGACCCTGGGCACCATCGCTTCGGTCGCCCCGTTGCTGGGCCTGTTGGGCACGGTCATCGGTATGATCCAGATGTTCCTGACCATTCTCAGCACCGGCGTCGGTGATGCCAATCAGCTGGCTGGCGGTATCGGCCAGGCCCTGATTTCGACGGCGGCTGGCCTGTGCCTGGCCATTCCGGCCCTGCTACTGCACCGCTATTTCCGCGGTCGCGTTACCGGCTACGTCATCGAGATGGAGAAAGTGGCGATGAATCTTCTGGATGTGCTTGAAGCGCGGCAGGCGGACTAAGCCAGATGCGTCTGGATACCGCAACCGGCGATGACGATGTCGAAATCAACCTGACGGCGTTGATCGATGTCGTTTTCACGCTCATTATCTTTTTCGTGGTGACAACCAGCTTCAACAACCGGTCGGCCTTGAAGATCACATTGCCCAGCAGTGCCGCAAGTCAGGTCGAAGCGCAACGCCAGCCTCTGGTGGTACTCATCGACAAGGCCGGAAATTATTACGTCGGCGATAGTGCTTTGGTTCGCAGCGATTTGGTCAGTCTGAAAGACGCCATCCGGCAACAAGCCGGGAATGATACCGAACGCACCATCGTGATCCAGGCCGATGCCAAGACCTCGCACCAGTCCGTAATCACGGCCATGGATGCCATCGGCCAGCTTGGTTTTAGCAAACTATCGATTGCCACTGCACCGGAGAAAAAAGGTGAGCCATGAAGCCGCCCCGGGCGTCTGGACTGTTTACCGCCGATTGCTCGGCTATACCGGTAAATACCGTCTGTTCCTGATACTCGCCTTTCTAGGCATGATCGTTGAGGCTTTGGCGGCAGGTGCGTTCACTGCGCTGATGAAGCCCATGGTCGATCAGACCTTCGTTGCCAAGAATCCGGAAGTGCGTTGGGTGCTTCCGCTGTCCATACTCGGACTATTCGTGGTGCGCGGCATCGCCACTTTCGTCACCGATTACGGCATGGCACGGACCGGCCGCAGCGTCGTTCTCGATTTGCGTCAGCAGATTCTCGATAAATTCCTGCGCATGCCGAGCTCCCGTTTCGATCAGGAACCCATTCCGGCACTGGTCAGTCGATTGAATTACGACACCGACCAGGTGTCACAGGCCACCAGCGAAGCAATCAAGATTGCCGTAACCGATACATTGACCATTCTGGTCATGATCGGCGTCATGCTCATGCAAAGCGTCAAGGTCACTCTCGCCGTTTTGGTCATCGCTCCCGTCATCGGCTTCATTTCCTCGAAGGTCGGCAAGCGTTATCGGCGCATTAACCGTGGCATTCAGGACGGTGTTGGAATGATGGCGCAGGCCGCCGAAGAGGCGCTTTCCGCGCAACATGAAGTGAAGATTTACGGCATGCAGGATGCCGAGCACAAACGCTACGCCGTACTCGCACGCAGCAATCTCGGCATGCATTTGAAGGTTGAAGCAACCAAGGCCACGGCCTCTGCCACTGTGCAGATTCTGGCCGCCGCAGCGCTTGCGGTGATTCTGCTGGTTGCAGGTCAGGAAGCCATGCAGGGACGCATGACGGCCGGCGCTTTCGTGACCCTGATGACCTCGATGATGGTTCTGCTTCCGTCTTTGAAGCGCATAACCAATGTGCAAAGCATCATTCAGCGGGGCGTTGCGGCCAGCGATCGCCTGTTCGGCATCCTCGATCAACCGGATGAACCGGATAACGGCAAACGCGAACTTGGACGCGCACTCGGTGAAATCCGATTCGAGGCCGTCAGTGTCCGTTATTCGGAGAAGGGAAGGGCGGCACTGTCGGAAGTGAGTTTTACGGCAAAACCGGGTACGGTGACAGCTATTGTCGGCCGATCAGGAAGTGGAAAAACCAGCCTGATCAGGCTCCTTCCGCGTTTTTACGAGCCGAGCTCCGGGCACATTATGCTTGATGATCTGGATATCCGTGAGCTCAAGCTCGCCGATCTTCGCCGGCAGATTGCACTGGTCAGTCAGCAGGTCATGTTGTTTGATGATTCGGTCATGGCCAATGTGCGCTATGGCAAGGCCGATGCCAGTGATGCGGAAGTATGGCAGGCGCTGCGCGCTGCGAATGCTGAAGAATTCGTACTCAAGCTCCCCGAGGGCGTGCATACGGCCATCGGAGAACGTGGTGGCCGACTCAGCGGTGGCCAGAAACAGCGTCTTGCCATCGCACGAGCAATACTGAAGGACGCCCCGATCCTGATTCTTGATGAAGCAACTGCGGCGCTCGATAATGAGTCCGAGCGGTTGGTGCAGGATGCGCTGGCACACCTTATTCCGGACCGTACCACCCTGATCATTGCGCACCGTCTATCCACGGTCGAGCATGCTGACCAGGTTCTGGTGCTCGACGAGGGCCGGCTGGCTGAGGTCGGAACCCATGCGGAACTGTTGCAGCGCGGAGGGCTCTACAGTCACCTGCACCAGATGCAGTTCAGGGATTCGGATAGCAGCTGATGCGCAGCCTTGAATCCAGGCTCAACGCTATCTGGTATCAAGGCGCGAGAGTGCCGTGGGTGCTGCGCGCTTTGGCCGGTGTTTACGGATGGGTCCTTACGTGTCGCAGGCCGGCCAATCCGGCTCCGCTCTCTGTGCCGGTGGTGGTCGTGGGTAATTTCACCGCGGGCGGGACCGGTAAAACGCCGGTGATTATCGCCCTGGTCGAGTATTTGAAGGCTGCGGGCCATGCCCCGGGCGTGGTCAGTCGGGGCTATGGCCGGAGTGGATCCGACCCGGTTACGGTTGAAAAGCAGGGATTGGCATCACAGACTGGTGATGAGCCGCTGTTGATTTCCCGTCGCTGCGATGTGCCGGTCCGCGTGGATTCGCGTCGGCGCCGTGCCGCTGATTTTCTTGCCGCATCGGGATGTACCATCATCGTCTCTGATGACGGACTGCAGCATCGTTACCTGCCGCGCAGCCTGGAAATCGAAATCATGGATGCCTCACGCGCCTATGGCAACGGTTTGTTGCTGCCAGCCGGTCCGCTTCGTGAAAAGCCCCGTGAAGTCGACCTGCGTATCTGCAACGGTCAGATGTCGGATGATTCCAGTGCATTCGGCATGCAGCTTGTGCCCGGCCATTGCCGTAATCTGGAAACAGATGAGGTCAGAACCCTATCGGATTTTGACGGAGTTAAGGTGCATGCAGTTGCGGGCATCGGCAATCCAGAGCGGTTTTTCGGGATGCTCCGGCAATTCGGACTACACGTCGAAAACCACGCATTTCCCGATCACCATCGGTTCTCGCCGTCCGACCTGCCGGAAGGGCCGGTGCTCGTGACGGAAAAGGATGCCGTCAAAATCGAATCGGCCGGGCGGCGCGACTTATGGGCTGTTGCCGTGGATGCCGTGCTTAGTCCTGCTTTTTATCTGCAGTTCAGCCGCCTGCTGGCAGCGGATGGAGACCACCATGCTTGATTTCACCGTCGCAATACCGGCCCGCTTTGCGTCAACCCGTTTGCCGGGCAAGCCCTTGCTGAATATCGGCGGCAAGCCGATGATCCGGCATGTTGCCGAACGGGCGCTTGCGGCCGGTGCACGTGATGTCGTCGTCGCTACCGATGACCTTCGTATCGTCGAAGCCTTGCAGATGGAGTCGGTCACGGTATGCATGACATCACCGGAACACCGCTCGGGAACCGACCGACTAGCGGAGTGCGCCGATCAATTATCTTGGCC
>JBEAYK010000027.1:0-8687 GCA_041159305.1 Pseudomonadota bacterium | reverse complement strand
CGCCGCGCGCGACATGCAGATACGCATAACGGTTCTCTGCCAGCGTCAGATCGAAGCTTTCTTCGCCGTTGAACAATCCGGCATACACCCGCACATCCTGATAGACATTGAGCGAGTCTTCAGCCGAGTCCGGCGAAATGATCAGACGCAGCTTTCCGCGCTTCTCGGCGGCATCGAAATTCACTTGCTGGTAGCGCGGCGCCACTCCGCGCCGATCGGGTACGATCCAGATCTGCAGCAGATGCACCAGTTCGGCCTTGGACGGGTTGAACTCGCTGTGCTGGATGCCGCTGCCGGCACTCATCATCTGCACATCGCCCGGACGGATGATCGAGCCGGTACCCATCGAGTCCTTGTGCTCGAGCGCGCCGGACAGAATGTAGGTGAATATTTCCATGTCCCGGTGCGGATGGGTACCGAAACCCATGCCGGGCTGGACCACGTCGTCATTGATGACCAACAGGTCGGAAAACCCCTGTTGTTTCGGATCGCGGTAATGACCGAAGGAAAAACTGTGCCAGGTATCCAGCCAGCCGAAGTTGAAGTGACCGCGTTCGCCGGCCTTGCGGATTTCAATCATGGAACACTCCATACGTGGGTTATGCCGCATCTTCCATTAAAGCGGCAATCTGATAAAGTGGGATTCACCCAAATGATTGTTCCATCATTGCAACAATGCTCAACAACCTGAACGACATCGCCCTGGTCTTGGACATGCCTACATCGACCCTGTCGCGCCGGGTCAGTCATCTGGAAAAGAGCATCGGCATCCGGTTGCTGCACCGCACCACCCGTCAAATCGAACTGACTGAGCTGGGACGGACCTATTTCGAGCGCTGCCAGGGCATCATCGCCCAGGCCCAGAGCGCGCACGAGGAACTGAGTCATGCCGCGGAATCGCCCAGCGGCCTGCTGCGCCTATCGATGGTGGAGGAGTTCGCCGCCGATTACATCATTCCCTACCTGCCGGAGTTCCGCCGACTGCACCCGGGCATCCGCTTTGAATTCGACATCAACCCGCGCCGCGCCAATCTGATTTCCGATTCGGTCGATATCGCTTTCCGCATGGGTCAGGTCAGCGATTCCGGACTGATTGCCCGTAAATTGGCGGTATTCAAGGTCGGGCTGTATGCCTCGCCGGGTTATCTGAAAAAGGCACCGAAACTGAAGACGCCGGCTGATCTGGCGGCACACAGTTGCCTGCAATTGGCTGCGCTGGATTTCCAGCTGATCAAAGGCAGCCAGCGGGCCGTGCATAAAATAAAAAGTCCGGCTTACGCCTCCAATAGCATGAGTCTGCTGAAGAGCATTGCCCTGCGTGATGCCGGCATCGCAATCCTTTCGGTACCGATGGCCGAAGCGGCCGTCAGCCGCGGTGAACTGGTAAGGGTCCTGCCGGACTGGTGCCCGCCGGAAGTGCCGGTATACGCGTTGACCGAAACACGGCTACTGCCCGCAAAAACACGGACCTTCCTTGACTACCTTCAAGACCAACTCAAAGCCTGATACGGATACCCCATGAAACGACTGCTTACCAGCCTACTGCTCTGCGCCAGTGCAACCGGCGCCCACGCCGCAACCGACTATACCGGCGACAGCATCGAGGGCGTGAAAGTCATCCGCAAACTGGATCTTTCCGACCTAGATGCCGGTAAAGTCCACCGTTTCTATCTGCAGGGCGCAAGCAATGGCGTCGGACAGCATTGGCTGGTTCCGATTCTGGTGGCCAAGGGCAACCGGCCTGGCAAACGGCTTGGCCTGCAAGCCGGCGTGCACGGTGATGAACTCAATGGCACCCGTCTGATTCATCGTGTTTTTGAAACCCTTGATCCGACCAAGTTGAGTGGCAGCGTTATCGCCATCATCGGTGCCAACAGCACGGGGCTGCTCGCCAACAGTCGTTATTTCCAGCTGCAGCACGATAGCGGCGGCGGCGTCGACTTCAACCGCATCTGGCCGGGCAAGGCCGATGGCAATGCCGCCGAACAACAGGTGCACCGGATCTTCAACGGCATCTGGTCCGGCAATGCCGATGCCGTCATCGATCTGCATACCCAAAGCACCGGTACTGCCTACCCGCTGTACATCTATGCCGATTACCGTGTTGCCGGTGTCAAGACACTGGCGGAACTGTTTCCGGCGGACATCATCAAAATCGATCCGGGTGAACCCGGCGCCGCCGAGCAGGCCTTCAATGATGCCGGCATGGCTTCTATTACGCTTGAAATCGGTGCCGCCAAAGTCTATCAGCCGGAATTGATTGACCGTGCACTGGTCGGCGTTGAAAACGTCCTCAAGGCTTATGGCATGCTGCCGGGCAAAACCGGCCGCGATGCCAAGGTGCAGCGCAGCTTCATCGGAAACCAGACCCAGAGCATCCGTGCCGACCGCGGCGGCTTCGCGGAAGTGCTGGTGGCCTTGAATCAGGATGTCAAAGCCGGACAGCTGCTGGCTGTTCAGCGCAATGGCTTCGGCGATGTCACCGCACGCTACACCGCGCCTTTCGATGCCCGCGTGGCATCCATCGGCACCGATCCGCTACGCGAGCCCGGCAGCCTGCTGGTCCGCCTGATCCGCATCAACACAGACACCGCCTGCAGCGACGGCTGCTGAATCCAAGGACAAGCGCGTATGGCAAACATTCTGATTACCTGGGAAATCGGCGAAGGCTCCGGGCATATTGCACCCTATTTAAATCTCATTAAAGAGCTTGAAGCACGCGGGCACGAAATCACTTTCGCCTGCAAATATGTATCGCGCGCCTTCCGGCTGTTCGAAGGCACCCGGGTGCGCTACCTTCAGGCGCCGTACGTGTCGTCACCGGCCTCCGAGCAGGTCACGCCGATCGACAGCTTTGCGAAGATTCTCAACAACTCGGGCTACAGCAATGTGCCGCAGCTGGCCGGCATGATCCGTGCCTGGAAAAATCTTTTTGATCTTGTCAAACCCGACCTGATCATCGCCGATTACAGCCCGACGGCGGTATTGGCGTCACGTGAGTCCGGTATATCCCGCCTGCAGATCGGCACCGGTTTCTACCAGATGCCGACCCAGGGCCGCGTACCCAGCCTGGCCGAGCTGCAGGGCATCCCGCAGGATGATCCAAGCGTTTTTGGATTCCAGAACAAAATCCTCACCCACATCAACAGTGCACTCGAACTCAACGGCATGCAACGGATTGAATTCTTCAACCAATCGCAGATTGCCGAACGCAAATTATTCACCACATTCAAGGAACTCGACCACTACCCCGACCGCGAACCGGCCGAATACATCGGGCCGATGCGCATCGTGCAGGGCGCCGCGCCAGAATGGCCGGACGGCGACGGCCCGAAAGCCTTCGGCTACCTGAAACCGTTTCCGACTCTGCCACAGCTACTGATGCAGCTGAACCAGAAGAAAATCCGCACGCTCATCTATCCGGACGGCATTCCGGAAAAAATGATGAAGGAACATGCGTCGGCCACCCTGTGTTTCGTTGACAAACCCTTGGACATGCGCCTGATCGGAGAAAGTGCCGATTTCGCCATCCATAACGGCAACCACGGCACCACTTGCGAATTGATGCTGGCCGGCGTGCCCTCCTTGGTCCTGCCCCTGCATGCCGAACAGTCGATCATGGGTCGTCATCTGCAGTTGATGTCGGCCGGCCTGAGTTATGTCGAGAAAACCGCCGACCAGTTTCACCAAGGACTGAGTGCCTTGACGCGCGATCCGAAGTACCGAGATGCGGCTCAGGCGTTTGCTGAAAAATACCGGGACTTCGACCGCGATCAGGCGACCCGTACTGCGCTTGCCGCCGTGGAAGCGCTCTTGGCCGGTTAGCCGTCGAGCTCGGCCCAGCGGGCGTAGGCGGCATCGAGTTCGGCCTGCGCATTTTCCATATCGCGAGTGTGCGCGGTGATGCGGTCAGCCGGTTGGGTATAAAAATCGGCCTGCTGCATGCGCTCGGTCAACGCCGCCACTTGGCTTTCCAGTTGTTCGATTTTCTGCGGAAGCAATTCCAGCTCGCGCGCATCCTTGTAACTGAGCTTCTTTTTCGCCGGTTCCGGCGCAGCAACTGTTTTCGTGTTGGCGGCCGGTTTCTGGGTTGTCACGGGCCTGGACGCAGGTCGGCGGCTCTGGCGCAGGGCATCGCTGTAACCACCGACATATTCCTCGATGCGGCCATCTCCGGAAAACATCAGGCAGGAGGTGGCGACGGCATCGATGAAGTCGCGGTCGTGACTGACCAACAACAGCGTGCCGGTGTAATCATCCAGCAGCTCCTCGAGCAATTCGAGAGTTTCCACATCCAGATCATTGGTCGGCTCGTCCATTACCAGCACGTTCGAGGGCTGGGCGAACAGCTTGGCCAGCAGCAGGCGGTTGCGTTCGCCACCGGATAAGCGTGTGATAGGCGCACGTGAGCGCTCGGGACTGAACAGGAAATCCTGCAGATAGCCCAGCACGTGCTTGCGCGAGCCGTTGATGTCAATGAACTCACGCCCCTCGGACACGTTGTCGAGAGCATTCCAGTCTTCGCGCAGGGTATTGCGGTATTGATCGAAATAGGCGACCTGCAGGCGTGTACCCTGCTCCACGGTACCCTGATCCGGCGCGAGCTGACCGAGCAGCAGTTTGATCAAGGTGGATTTGCCGGCACCGTTCGGACCGATCAGGGCGATACGGTCGCCGCGCAAGACGCGCGTACTGAAATCGCGTACCAACGGCCTGCCGTCATAGCCGAAGGAGACGTCCTTGACATCGAAAACCCGTTTCCCGGAGTTCTCTGCCTGCGCCGCCTGCATCTTGACATTGCCGGTGGCTTCGCGCCGTTGCGCGCGCTCGCGGCGCATGGCTTCCAGTCGGCGTACACGGCCTTCATCGCGGGTACGGCGGGCCTTGATGCCCTGCCGGATCCACACCTCTTCCTGGGCCAGCAGTTTGTCAAAACGGGCACTGTTCTGCGCTTCGTCGTTCTGACGCTCGGCCAGCCGGCGCTGGTAATTGCCCCAATCTCCCGGCCAGGAAGTGACCGCGCCGCGGTCGATTTCGACGATGCGGGTGGCCAGGTTCTTCAGAAAACGACGGTCATGGGTGATGAACAGCAGGCAACCTTCCCACTGCAAAAGGGTTTTTTCAAGCCAATCGATGGCTTCGATGTCGAGATGGTTGGTCGGCTCGTCCAACAGCAGGATATCCGGCTGCGCGACCAAAGCGCGGGCCAATAAGACGCGCCGCTTCATGCCACCCGAAAGGGAAGCGAAATCCAGCTCGGGATCCAAGGCCATGCGCTCCAGAGCGGTACTGACCTGTTGCTCCAGATTCCAGCCGCCGGCGGCCTCGATGCGCCCCTGCACTTCGGCAAGCGCGTCACCATCGAATTCGGTGGCATGACTGAGGTGGTGATACAGCGCCAGATCGTCGCCCAATGCACCGAGACCGGTGGCGACCACATCGAAAATGCTGCCGTGCAGTCCATCCGGCACTTCCTGCTCGAGCCGGGCGATTTTAAGACCTTCTTCACGCACAATGCCGCCGTCATCGGCCTGCAGCTCGCCGGCGATGAGTTTAAGCAGTGTCGATTTACCGGCACCATTACGGCCGATCAGGGCAATGCGCTCGCCCTTGTCCAGACTCAGACAGACCTTCTCCAGCAGCAAAGGGCCGCCGATGCTGAAGGATAAGTGGTTCAGACTGAGTATCGGCATGATAGAACTCGGATGGTCAATGTGGATTGATTGCAAAAAATAAAGCCGCACTAAAAGTGCGGCTTTATTCTGGATTACTGAGAATTAGTAACGACCTTTTTTCCACCCGGCCTCATAACCTTGACAGAATGCGGGTTCAAACCGCGTATCGTAATGATCGGAATGACGTCCGCAGAAGTTGCTCATGTTGGTATGACCATCAGCCAGTCCCTCGTGATAGCCATCCTGATAATATTCGAATTCATTCGAACCGCTCTTGAAAGGATTGCCATCACCGGATTTTGCAGGGGCATATCCGCTGTATGTGGCCGATTGGTGATTGTCGACGAAACTGAATGCAGCGCGGCAACCTTTATCAACCCAGATACCGTCACCATCAGCACCCCACGTATAATCGCGGTTACACGGCGCCTTGGAGTATTGACGTATTAATTTGACATTTAATTTGTCGGAATGCGGGAGATTGCATCGAACAAATTGTGCTCCAGTGGAGGCGCACTCCATGGTGCCCGCACTTGCTGAATTTGAAAAGAGCGCAGCTGCAACGATAAAAGACGACAATAAAAATTTGATTTTCATGAGAGTCAGACCTCCAGTTCGTATATTATTTAATGTTACACTATTACATGCACACAATAACTGTAGTGCGCAAGTTAATCATGCTGGAATACCCACCCCGCGTCAAGAACTTCAAGTATTGTGCCCTATTGATTCACAATTCGTTTCAGGAACTCCAGAGTAGGGACATAGACGTTAGATTGGGTAATTTAAGACATGGCCAATATTCTACTTTCAACACTCAATGCCCGATACAGCCATGCTTCATTGGGTCTAAGGTATCTTAGGGCGAATCTCGGCGCCCTGCGCGAACGCTCGAGCATCCGCGAATTCGTCATCGGCCAGAAAACCGAAGAAATCGCGGAATCCCTGCTCGCGGCAAACCCGACGATTCTCGGTCTGGGCGTGTATATCTGGAACTGCGAAGAAACGCTGAAACTGGTATTGATGCTCAAAGCCGTGCGGCCGGAGCTGATTATCGTAATCGGCGGCCCGGAAGTCAGTTATGAATGCGCAGAGCAGGCCATTTGTACCGCCGCCGATTACACCATCACCGGCTGGGGCGATATCAGCTTTGCCCAGCTGTGCGCCCAGATTCTGGCCGGTCAGTCGCCGGAAGCCAAAATCATTCCCGGCATCCAGGCCAAACTCGATGATCTCGCCTCGCCCTACGCCGAATACACCGAGGAAGACATCCGCCAGCGCCATCTCTATGTCGAAGCCTCGCGCGGATGCCCGTTCAAATGCGAATTCTGCCTGTCGGCTCTTGATAAAACCGCATGGCCGTTCGCCCTGGAAAACTTTCTGGCCGATATGGAAATGCTCTGGCAGAAAGGGGCGCGTCAGTTCAAATTCGTCGACCGCACCTTCAATCTAAAAATCGAAACGTCGTTGCGAATCATGGATTTCTTCCTCGGCAAGATCGCTGAAAATCCGCAGGATCCGCCGTTCGCGCATTTCGAACTGATTCCCGACCACCTTCCTGAAAAGCTGAAGGAAGCCATCCAGCGCTTTCCGGCCGGAACCCTGCAGTTCGAAATCGGCATCCAGACCTTCAATGTCGAGGTTCAGGCCCGTATATCACGCAAACAGAAAAACGAATTGGCCCGCGACAATATCCTCTGGTTGGCCCAGAACAGCGGCGCGCATCTGCACGTTGACCTGATTGCCGGCCTGCCCGGGGAAACCGTGCAGAGCTTCGGGGAAGGTTTCAACAAGCTGGTTGCGCTGAATCCACATGAAATCCAATTCGGCATCCTCAAACGCCTGCGCGGTGCCCCGATTGCCCGGCATACCAAGGATTTCGCCTTGCGCTTCAACCCGGCGCCGCCCTACAACATCCTGTCGACCGATTGCATCGACTTCGCGGAAATGCAGCGCTTGTCGCGGTTCTCCCGCTACTGGGACATCCTGGCCAACTCCGGCCGCCATACCCGGGCTTTGCCGATGATTCTCGGCGATTCCGCATTCGATGGCTTTTACCGGCTGAGTGAATGGCTGTATGTAAAAACCCGGCAGACCCACGCCATCGCCCACGAGCGCATGGTGCATCTGCTGTACGACTATCTGCTGGAAACCGGCCATGCTGAAGCCGATGTGGCGGCCGTATTGATTGCCGATTACCGGGCAACCGGCGGCCGAAGCCGACTGCGCTTCGAGTCCGCCGATGCCGAATTGCCCCTGCCGAAACCAGCGAAAGCGAAAAAGCATACGCCCGAACGACAGGCACGCCACCTCCAGGCATGAAAAAAGCCGGGCAAGCCCGGCGTTTTGCTTTCACTACTCGCTTGATTAGAAGCGCTTGCCGACCATGATTGAATACACCATCGGATCGACATTGGCGGTTCCGATGGAGGCACCATTGAGTTTGACATCCGCATCGATGTCCATCCAACGTGCATCGACAGTCATATCCCAACCCTCTGAAACCTGGAATCGAAGGCCGGCCTGTGCGGCAAGGCCCCAGCTGTTGCCGATATCGATGTTCGAGCCCGGCGGCAGCAGGCTGGTTTCTTCCTCACTGAAGGTCAGGGTGTAGTTCAGACCGGCGCCGAGGAAAGGGCTGACCTTGCCTTCGGGATTGAAATAATACTGCAGGGTGAAGGTCGGGGGAAGGTGCTTGAACTTGGCAACCACATCGCCATTGAGGGCGACTTCATGCTTGAATGGCGTGGCAGCCAGCACTTCGATCGCGACGCTGGGGCTGAAGTGATAACCGAAGGTGAGACCCAACTGGGTATTGCTGTCTATGCTGGCATCGGCCGTAGCCAGAACACCATTGTTCGATTTCGGATTGACATTGGTCAGACCACCGCGCACGAACCAGTCGGCGGCAGTGGCGGATTGGGCGGCAAGACCGGCCAACAGCAGAACAGCAAGTGTGGATTTTTTCATGACAAACTCCTTGGGTGGATTGGATGGATTCATTATCACGTG
>JBEAYK010000269.1:0-3376 GCA_041159305.1 Pseudomonadota bacterium | reverse complement strand
GCCTGCACAAGGCCGGTTTTACCCGCGTGTACTGGCTCAATGACGGCCTGAACGCCTGGATCCAGGCCGATCTGCCCCTGACCAAGGGCCGGTGACTTGATATCATGGGGCCAGACCCCATAACCCTGTAGTACCCCTATCGATTCTTAGCTGCGTTTACGCATTTTCCGGAGTTTTACCATGTCTGCAAATCTGACCGAAGGCGCCGTCCAAGACGGTGCACAAGCCGCCTTCAACGTACAAAAAATCTATGTGAAGGACGTCTCCTTCAAAAAATCTATGTGAAGGACGTCTCCTTCGAAGCCCCGAACGCCCCCTTGGTGTTCAACGAGCAAGGCCAGCCCGAGCTCAACATGAATTTGAACCAGAAAGTCGGCAAGCTCGCCGATGACGTCTATGAAGTGGTGCTGGGCGTGACCCTGACCTGCACCATCGGCGAAAAAACCATCTATCTGGCGGAAGTGGCGCAGGCCGGCATCTTCGGTCTTTCCGGTTTCGATGATCCGACTCTGGACGCGATGCTCGGCATCCATTGCCCGACCGTACTGTTCCCGTACGCCCGTCAGGCGGTTTCCGATCTGATCAACCAGGGCGGCTTCCCGCCGTTCTATCTGCAGCCGATCAACTTCGAAGGCATTTACGCCGAAGGTCTGCGCCGCCGCGCCGAACAGGTGGCCGCCGCCAGCGAAGGCAGCACCGTGGTTTCCGAAGGCGGCAACGCCTAAGCGCGACCGCCATGGACGCGCCCATGAAGGTGGCGGTTCTGGGTGCCGGCTCTTGGGGCACGGCACTGGCGGCGCTTCTGGCCCGTAACGGCCACCGGACTACGGTCTGGGGCCGCAATGCCGGTCAGGTCGAGGCCATCAACACCTTGCACGAAAATACCCGGTATCTGCCGGGTATTGTTTTGCCCGAAAATCTGCAGGCCAGCACCGATTTGCCCGCCACCGTGCGGGATGCCGATTTCATTTTGGTGGTGACACCCAGCCATGCCTTCACCGAAACCGTGCGGGCTTTGGCGCCGCATCGCAAGGCCGGTGTCGGCGTCTCGTGGGCGACCAAAGGCTTCGAACCCGGTTCCGGCCGTTTATGTCACCTTGGCCGTGGTCACCGGTCCGTCTTTCGCCAAGGAAGTCACGCAAGGCCTGCCCACCGCGGTCACCGTGCATTCCGAAGATCCCTATTTCGCCCAGACCGTGGCCGAGGCCCTGCACGGTCCGACCTTCCGTGCCTACACCGGCAGCGACATGCTGGGTGCCGAGCTCGGTGGCGCGATGAAGAATGTGTTGGCTGTGGCCACCGGCGTTGCCGATGGCATGGCTTTGGGCTTGAATGCCCGCGCCGGTTTGATCACTCGCGGTTTGAATGAAATGCTGCGCCTGAACCATGCGCTCGGTGGCCGCGCCGAAACCCTGATGGGTCTGGCCGGACTGGGCGACCTGGTGCTGACCTGCACCGGCGATCTGTCGCGCAACCGTCGCCTCGGTTTGGCCTTGGGCCAAGGTCAATCAATCCGCGAAGCGGTGGCCTCGATCGGGCAGGTGGTCGAATCGATCCAGACCTGCGATGAAGTGATGCGCTTGGCCGAACGCTTCGACATCGACCTGCCGATTTCCGCTTTGGTGCGGCGCGTGCTGCATGAAGAAATCACGCCGCAGGAGGGCTTGAAGCTATTGCTGTCGCGCGAACAGAAACCCGAATATCCGCAAGGTCTGTTCGATTGAAGCAAAAAAACCCCGCCGAAGCGGGGTTTTTGTTGTGTGCGGATTGCACGATTAGAAGCTGAAGCGGGCGCCCAGATTCCAGCCGTTCAGATCGCTGCCGCTGCGGTCGGCGTAGTCGTAGCCGGCGGTGATGCCGAAGCTGTCGTTGACGTGGAACACGCCGCCGATGCCGACGCCGAAGCCGTCACCGAAATCGCCGGCGTCGGTGTAATTGACCTTGCCGTTGAGTTCGAACTTGTCGCTGACCATGCTGCGCACGCCGGTGGCGATGCGATAGCCGTTGTCATCGACCTTGATCAGACTGTTGCCGATATTGCCGCTGTCACGGATGTACGACAATTCGCTGACCCAGTCGGTCTTGTCGTTGATGGCTTTGCGGAAACCGGCGCCGACATTGTATTCGTCGAGGCTGATGCCGCTCTGATCATTCTTCTGGTAACCGGCGAAGCCGTAGAAGCTGTCGTTGAACTTGAGCGAGCCGTCGATCGAGAAGCCGTCAAGGTTGCCCGGGCCGACATCGAGCTTGCTGTACGCGCCTTCGACATAGCTGTAGTCCAGATCGGAAGCTTGGGCGGAAAAAGCGGCGGCGGTCAGGGCGAGGGCCAATACGGTACGTTTCATAGATACTCCAAAGTTGTTGACTGATGCGGAAATGCACAGCGCATTTCATTCTGCATTTCGCAGACGCCCAACTTGGAGTGTCTTAAGTCACGGAAGTTCGGCCGCAAGGCGGCGCGGTTAATGTTTCGTTCAGGCGATTATTTCAGCAAGCGGCGGGCCAGCCACATCATCACCACCTTCTGCAGCGCGCCGGAGTTGCGCACCATGCCGCCGACCGGGCCCAGGGATTCCATCAGCAGATTGCCGGGCTTGAGGGCTTCAACGGCCTTGCCGGCCGACTGGCGCAACTGGATCTGCCGCAGTTCCTTTTCCAGCGCCAGGATTTCCAACTCCTGGTCGATCTGCTCGAACGAGCTGTAGATTTTACGGGTCATGGTCCCTCCGCGAAGAAAATGTCGGAGAAGCGGCGCAGGATCGGCCGGTTGATCTGTTCACGCAAGAGATAGGCGGCAATCAGTAAGAGCAGGTAGAAGCCACCGGTAATCAAAAAGCCCTGCGTGGTTGAGCCGAGCGCTTCACCGAGGGCGAAGGCCGCGGCGGTCGACAGAAACAGCAAGGCCATCAGCCCGAACAGGGTGAACAGGGTCATCTGGATCAACAATGTCAGCGATTTCATGCCGACCTTGAACGACCAGAGCTTGTAATAGGCGGCCTGGTTTTCCAGCAGTGCTTCCACGCTGGTGCGCAGGTCTTCGGCGTTTTCCCGAATCGGACTCATGGGGTGTCGCGGCCTTGGCGAATGCGTGCTTTCAATTGTTCGAGACGGGCTTCGAGTTTTTCGATGACCGCCTCCGATTCAACGCCGGCCTGTTCGGTCAGATTATCGATGGCGTGTTCGATCTGCTGGGTTTTATCACCGACGGCGGTCTGCACCTTGCGGCTCAGCGCCTGCAACTGCTCCTGCAGTTCGTCACCGAGTTCGTCAACGCCGTTCTTGAGTTTTTCGCGGGTCTTGCGGCCGCTGTCGGGTGCGAACAGGATGCCGAGGCCGGCACCGATGGCAACACCGGCCAGCAGGGCCAGAATATTAT
>JBEAYK010000268.1:0-2728 GCA_041159305.1 Pseudomonadota bacterium | reverse complement strand
TCACCTGGCCGACGGCCGACCGGCCGCGCGTACCGTGTTGCTGAAAGGCTTCGACGAACGCGGCTTTGTGTTCTATACCAATTTCAGTTCCCGTAAAGGCCGGCAGTTGGCGGCCAATCCGCAAGCCGCCCTGCTGTTCCATTGGCGCCACCTGAGTGAGGGCGTGCAGGTCAAAATCGAGGGAACGGTCGAACCGGTCAGTGCTGAAGAGGCCGATGCCTATTTCGCCAACCGCCCCCGCGGCAGTCAGATTGGTGCCTGGGCCTCACTGCAATCCCAGCCGCTGGCCTCCCGCGAGCAGTTCGAGCAACGCTATGCCGATGTCGAAAAACAATACGAAGGCGCACCGGTGCCGCGGCCGCCGCACTGGTCGGGCTTCCGTGTCGTGCCCGAACGCATCGAGTTCTGGTATGGCGCGCAGTTCCGCCTGCATGAACGCCAATGTTATGAGCGCAACAACGGGGTCTGGTCGCAGGTCATGTTGTATCCATGATCGGGCCGCGCCGGATCGTCTGTTTGACTGAAGAGCCGACCGAAGTGCTGTATGCGCTCGGAGAACAGGATCGCATCGTCGGCATTTCCGGATTCACCGTGCGCCCGCCGCAGGCACGCCGGGAAAAGCCGAAGGTCAGCGCATTCACCAGTGCCAAAATCGACGACATCCTGGCGTTGAAGCCGGATTTCGTCATCGGGTTCTCCGATATCCAGGCCGGCATCGCCTCGGCGCTGATCGGTCATGGCGTTGAAGTCTGGATCAGCAACCACCGCAGCGTGGAGGGCATTCTGGATTACATCCGCCGACTCGGCGCCTTGGTCGGCGCTGCCGATAACGCACGGACGTATGCCGACAAACTGGAAGCCGATCTTGCCGCGGTGGCCGATCAAGCGGCGCGCAATGCGCACCGCCCGAAAGTCTATTTCGAAGAGTGGGATGAGCCTTTGATTTCCGGCATCCAATGGGTTGCCGAGTTGGTCCGCATCGCCGGCGGCGATGACATCCTGCCCGAGCTGGCCGCCGAGCCCATGGCCAAGAACCGCATCATGGCGGATGGCAGCACGGTCATTGAGCGCAATCCGGATATCATTTTCGGGTCCTGGTGCGGCAAAAAATTCCGGCCGGAAAAAGTGGCCGCGCGTCCGGGATGGCAGGATATCGCGGCCGTGCGCAACCAGCAGTTGTTCGAAATCAAATCCCCGATCATCCTGCAACCCGGGCCGGCAGCTTTGAGCGATGGCCTCAAGGCCATGGCTGCGCACATCCGCAGCTGGCAGAGGGATTAATCGTTCTCGCGGCTCAGGCTCTCGCCACGATCGCGTGCGGCATCGAGCGCCGTCTGTACCAACTCACGGAGTCCGCCGTTCTCGAAAGCAGTGACCGCCGCATGGGTGGTGCCATTGGGCGAGGTGACCCGCTGGCGCAGGACGTCCGCCGGTTCGCCCGATTCGGACAGCATGCGCGCCGCGCCGACGAAGGTCTGTACCGCCAATGTCCGGGCCGCCTCGGCGGGCAGGCCCTGTTTTTCAGCGGCTGCCTGCATGGCCTCGCATAACAGAAAGACGTAGGCCGGGCCGCTGCCCGAGAGCGCGGTGACGGTATCCATTTGCGCCTCGTCGGAAATCCAGGCACACAGTCCGGTGGCTTCGAAAAGATTTCCGGCGATGGTTTTCTGTTCGGTGCTGACCTGTGCATTGGCGAACAGGCCGCTGGCACCGGCGCCAAGCAGGGCCGGCGTGTTCGGCATGATGCGCACCACCGGCAGGTTGCCGCCCAGCCAGTTCTCCAGCTGCGTGGCCGTGATGCCGGCCGCAATCGACAGGACCAGGGGGCGCTCGCGTTGGGCCAGCTCTTTCAGTTCGGCGCAGACGGTTTTCATGACTTGGGGTTTCACTGCGAATAGCCAGACCGCACTGCCGGTCGCGGCGCGCGGATTGTCGTCATGCACGGGGATGCCGGTTTCGATGGCCAGTGCTTCACGGGTCGGCGCATAGGGTTCCGAAACACGGATGCTGGAGCGATCATAGCCCTGCTTGAGCAGACCGCCGATCAGGCTGCGCGCCATATTGCCGCCGCCGATGAATGCAATGGTGGGTTTCATGTGTCCTCGCTGTGTGGCGGTCGTGGACCGAATAGGGCGCTGCCGACGCGAACCAGAGTTGCGCCATGCCGGATGGCGATCGGGTAGTCGTCGCTCATACCCATGGACAGGGTATCCATTTGTGGATGGCGCAGTTGCAATGTCCGGTAAAGCGCCTGCATCCGCTCGAAGGCCACGGCGCCTGCATCCGCTCGAAGGCCACGCCGTTCTGGCTGTGTGCCGGATCGGGGATGGCCATGAGGCCGCGCAGGCGAAGGCGCGGAAAACTGTCAATCAAGTCCGCCAGACGAGCGGCCGCCTCGGGCGCGCAGCCGGATTTCCCGGGCTCTTCGTCGATATTGATCTGGATCAGCACATTCAGCGGTGCCATGCTGGCCGGGCGGTATTGAGCCAGCAAGGGCACGATTTTCTCCCGATCGACAGTCTGCACCCAGGCGAAGTGTTCGGCCACGGTTTTGCATTTATTGGATTGCAAGGGACCGATCAGGTGCCATTCGAGTTCCTGTGGCGCCAATGCGGTGATTTTGGCCACGGCCTCCTGCACGTAGTTTTCCCCGAAGGCCCGCTGCCCGAGCGCGGCGCATTCGGCGACCCGTTCGGCCGGCTGCGTTTTCGAGACGGCAAGCAGTGCC
>JBEAYK010000026.1:0-11911 GCA_041159305.1 Pseudomonadota bacterium | reverse complement strand
GATGACTACATGGACCGTCTGCGCAGCGAATGGGGCCTGGATATTCCCAGCGCGGATTTCATCGCCGCTCGGCGCGCAGGAACTCGCGTGCGCCAACCCCTGCTGGATATCTGCGAAAGCCTGGCGGGACAGGTGCAGTTCGGTATCTTCAGCAACAACGGGCATTGGCTGGCCCAACATGCCGAACGCATCGTGCCGGAACTGATGCCGCTTTTCCGCACGCGCTTCATCTGCTCCGGCAGCCTGGGCATATGCAAGCCCGACCCGGAAGCCTTTCTGCTGTGCCTGCAGCGTCTGGGTTTTTCGCCAGCCTCGACCCTGTTCGTGGATGACAAAGCGGGCAATGTGGATGGTGCCCGCCAGGCCGGACTGGACGCCTTCGTCTATCAGGACGACAATCACTTCCAACAGGAACTGGCCAACCGTGGCCTGAGCACCGGAGAAACCCATGCGCTTTGAAACCCTTGCCATCCATGCCGGTGCCGAAGCCGATGCCGAAACCGGCGCGGTCGCCCCGCCGCTGCACCTGAGCACGACCTTCAAGCACGGCGCCGCCGGCGAACGCCGCGCCGGCTACGAATACCAACGCGAAACCAACCCGACCCAGGATCGTCTAGAAATCTGCCTGGCGGCGCTGGAAGGCGGCGAGCGCGCCTTGGTTTATGCCTCGGGTATGGCGGCCATGCAGGGCTATCTGGAGTGTTTGGCCAACGGGGCGCATGTGCTGATTCCCAATGACTGTTACACCGGCCTGCGCACGCTGTTCAACGAATTCCTGCCCCAGCGGGCAATCACGGCCACCGCTTTAGACATGTCGGACCTGTCTGCAGTGCGTGCGGCGCTGCGCCCGGAAACGGCATTGATCTGGGCGGAAACCCCCTCCAATCCTTTGCTGGCCATCGCCGACATCGCGGCCTTGGCCGAGATCGCACACGCTCACGGCGCGCGTCTGGTCTGCGACAACACCTTTGCAACGCCGGCTCTTCAACAGCCGCTGGCACTCGGCGCCGATGCGGTGATGCACTCCACCACCAAATACCTCGGCGGCCACAGCGATGTGATGGGCGGCGCACTGGTGTTCGCACAGGCCGATTCAGTCTATGAACAGGCCGCGCATCGCCGTCATATCACCGGCAACATCGCCTCGCCGTTCAACAGCTGGCTGATCCTGCGCGGGGCGCGTTCACTGGCGGCACGCATGGCTTGGCATTGCAGCAATGCCCGGCGTGTTGCCGAATTTCTGGCCGCACAACCGGGCGTGTCGGCAGTGCATTATCCGGGACTATCCAGCCACCACGGCCATGATGTCGCGGCCCGGCAGATGCGAGATTTCGGCGGCATGCTTTCTGTGCAGTTCGCCGGCGGCCGCGATGCCGCCTTGCGTTTTGCCTCGCGCGTACGGATTTTCACCAACGCCACCTCGCTCGGCGGCGTTGAATCCCTGATCGAACACCGCGCCTCGATCGAAGGACCGCATCCGGTCTCGGCGGACAACCTGGTTCGCATGTCGGTCGGACTGGAGCATCCGGATGATCTGATTGACGACCTGAAACAGGCCCTGCTCTGACCGATTACCAGCTGCCGGTATTGGGCATCGACAGCCACGGCTCCTGCGGCGGAAGGCGGCCGTCCTGCAGCAGCTCGATGGAAATCAGGTCCGGCGAGCGTACGAACGCCATATGTCCGTCGCGCGGCGGCCGGTTGATGGTGTAGCCCATCGCCTGTAATCGCTCGCAAACCGCATAAAGATCATCGACCCGGAAGGCCAGATGGCCGAAATTGCGGGAGCTGCCATACTCGGGTTCTGGATCCCAGTTATGGGTCAGCTCGATTTCGGCTGTTGGCGTTTCATCGGCGGAAAGGAACACGAGCGTGAAACGGCCGGCGCTGTTTTCCATGCGCCGGACTTCCTTCAGCCCCAGACCTTCACAGTAAAAACGCAGTGAAGCGTCCAAATCACTGACACGGACCATGGTGTGCAGGTACTTCATGGCAATCCCTTACAGAAAAAAATCGGGAAGCAGCGGTGTTCCCGGAACCACGGCGTACTGCTCGAAATCCGTAACTCCGTTTTCGCGCAACAGGTCTTCATCAATATAGAACTGGCCGGTGGCGGCGCTGAACTTCTGAAGCAAAATAGCAATGGCCGCATCAGCAACGATTCCAGCATTACGGGCGGCGTTGGTATCCACACCGGGAATCATGTTGATGGCATCGGTTGCGATGACCGTCTTCGGCCATAGGGCATTGATCGCGACACGGCCCTTGAATTCTTCGGCCAAGCCAAGGGTGACGAAGCTCATGCCCATTTTTGCCAGGGTGTAGCCGGTAAATGAACCCCACCATTTCGGGTCGAGATTCGGCGGCGGGGCCAAGGTCAGAATATGTGGATTTTCGGACTTCAGCAGATACGGCAGTGCCTTTTGCGCGCAGAGAAACGTACCGCGCGAATTCACCTGGCTCATCAAATCGAAGCGTTTCATGGGTGTATCCAGAATTCCGCGCAACCAGATGGCACTGGCATTGTTGACCAGCACATCAATGCCGCCGAAATGTTCCGCCGCCTGCGCCATGGCCGCTTCGACATTGGCCTCGTCGCGGATATCGCATTGGATGGCGAGCGCTTTACCACCGGCCGCTTCCACCTCGGCGGCGGCAGTGAAGATGGTGCCCGGCAACTTCGGGTTGACGACCGCCGATTTGGCGGCAATCACCACATTGGCGCCGAGACTGCCGGCTTTTCTGGCGATGGCAAGGCCTATGCCACGCGAGGAGCCGGTGATGAAGAGGGTTTTCCCCTGTAAAGACATAATGCCTCCGGAGTGGCGGTGATTCAGGATTGCAGGGCTTTCAGACAACGACGCGGCGCGTCTTCGAAACCACCGTTGGACATGAATACGACATGGTCGCCGCGACGCACCATCGCCTTGAGCGTATTGATCAAAGCATCGACGCTGGCGACCTTATGGCCCTCGCCCCGGAGTGCGGATACGACCGCCTCGGCATCCCAGGGCAGTTCCGGCCGGTGCAGAAACACCACCGCATCGGCATCGGCCAAGGACGGTGCGATCTGCGCCGAATGGGCGCCGAGCCGCATCGAATTCGAACGCGGCTCCATGGCCACCACGATGCGCGCATCACCCACCCTCGCACGCAGACCGGCCAGGGTGGTCGCGATGGCGGTCGGGTGATGGGCGAAGTCGTCATAGACTGTGACCCCGGCGGCGACGCCGATCACTTCCATGCGACGTTTGACGCTGACAAATTCGGCCAGCGCCGGAATAAGATCCGGCACAGTGACGCCGACCGCATGACAGGCGGCGAAGGCGGCAAGCGCGTTCATCACATTGTGACGGCCAAGCAGATTCCAGCGCACGGTGCCAAGCGCGTGACCGAGATGTTTCAGGATGAATTCAGAACCGTCGGTTTGTACCAGTTCGGCCTGCCATTCGGCCTCGGCATCGATGGCGAAACGTTCGACCGGCGTCCAGCAACCCATTGCCAGCACTTCGGCCAATGCGGCATCTTCGCCGTTGACGATCAGGCGGCCTTCACCCGGCACAATACGGACCAGATGGTGGAACTGGCGCTGGATTGCAGCCAGATCCGGAAAGATATCGGCGTGGTCGAATTCCAGATTATTGAGGATGGCCACGCGCGGGCCGAAGCCGCGCGCGTCGAAAAACGCGGTGTCATACTCATCGGCCTCCACCACGAACTCGCGGCCGCCGCCGATGCGCGCGGACACTCCGAAATTCTCCGGCACGCCGCCGACCAGGAAGCCCGGATCGCGACCGGCCGCTTCCAGCAGGAACGCCAGAATCGATGTGGTGGTGGTTTTACCGTGGGTTCCCGCCACTGCCAGCGTATGTCGGCCCGGCAACACGTTCTCCGCCAGCCATTGCGCGCCGGAACGGTAGTTGATCTGCCGGTTGAGGACATGCTCGACGGCAGGATTGCCGCGCGACAGCGCATTACCGATGACTACGCAATCGGCATCGGCAGCGATGTCGGCGGGATCGTATCCCGAATGCAGACCGATGCCGAGCTGCTCGAGCTGAGTCGACATCGGCGGATAGACATTGGCATCCGAGCCCTGCACGCGGTGACCGAGCTCGCGCGCCAATGCGGCCACGCCGCCCATGAAGGTGCCGCAGATGCCCAGGATATGCAGATTCATGGCGGGTTTCAGCCGACTTCCGGCGTTCCGGCCAAAGCCTCGGTGATGCGGGTGAACACCTCATTGAGCGTGCCGACGCCGTTCAAATGCGCCAACTTGCCGAGGCTGCGGTAGTAATCGACCACCGGCGCGGTCTGGCTTTCATAAACACCCAGGCGCTTACGCACCGATTCCGGGCTGTCGTCGGCACGGCCTTCGGCCTTGGCACGGCCGGCCAAGCGGTCGACCAACAATTCGGTATCGACATCCAGCTGCACGGCGATGTCAATCGGCTGGTTGAGTTTCATCAACAAGGCGCCGAGCGCATTGGCTTGAATTAAGTTGCGCGGATAGCCGTCAAGGATGAAGCCGTTGCCGGTATCGGGTTTGAGCAGACGCTCCTCAAGCATGCCAAGCACTACATCATCGGAAACCAGACCGCCGGCCTCCATCACTTCCTTGGCTTGCAAGCCGAGCGGGGTCCCGGCGGCCACGGCAGCACGCAACAACTCGCCAGTTGAAATGTGCGGAACGTTCAGATATTCCTTCAATCGCGTAGCTTGGGTGCCTTTGCCCGAACCGGGGGCACCGAGAAGAACCAATCGCATAAAACCTCAGAAAGTCATTGAAATGATGGACGGGCGCCAATTAGAAAACCGGCTGCCACGGCGAAAATTTGCCATAATGACACCCTAACCGTTGCCGTCTGTTTCGTCAATTTTAAAGGATGTTTATGTCGAAAGGCAGATTACTTTACGCCCAGTCCGGCGGCGTTACCGCCGTCATCAACGCCAGCGCCAGCGCGGTCCTGGCTCAGGCGCGTGCCCGAAAAATTCCGGTGTATGCCGGCAAGAACGGCATTCTCGGCATTTTGCGCGAACAGATGTTCGATACTGCGGCACTTACCTCCAGTGAAATCAATGCGTTGGCGCACACGCCCGGGGGCACTTTCGGCTCTTGCCGCTACAAGCTGAAATCACTCGAGCAGGATGCCGCTCAGTATCAGCGACTATTGGATGTATTCAAGGCCCATGACATCCGTTATTTCCTCTACAACGGCGGCAATGATTCGGCCGATACCGCCCTGAAAATTTCGCAGCTGGCACAGCAATCGGGCTATGAACTGACCTGCGTGGCGGTTCCGAAAACGGTCGATAACGATCTGGTCATCACCGACTGCTGCCCCGGCTTCGGTTCGGCCGCCCGCTACACCGCGGTTTCAGTGCTGGAAGCGGCTATCGATGTGGAGGCCATGGCTGAAACCTCGACCAAAGTCTTCGTCTATGAAGTCATGGGTCGCCACGCTGGCTGGCTGGCTGCCGCCGCCGGACTGGCCGGCGAGACCGCCAAAGACGCCCCGCACATCATCCTGTTTCCCGAGCGCGTATTCGACCGTCAGGTGTTTCTCGCCAAGGTCAAAGAAACCGTGGCCAAAGTCGGCTATTGCGTCGTGGTGGTTTCCGAGGGTGTGAAAACGCCGGACGGCAAATTCCTGGCCCAGGCCGAGGGCAGCGTAGACGCCTTCGGCCACAGCCAGCTTGGCGGCGCCGCACCGATGCTGGCGGGCATGGTCAAGGATGCGCTCGGCATGAAAGTGCATTGGACCGTGCCCGACTATCTGCAACGCTCGGCACGCCATCTGGCTTCACAGGTCGATCTCGACCAGGCCATGGCGGTCGGCAAGGCGGCTGT
The DNA here is from genome assembly GCA_041159305.1 of Pseudomonadota bacterium. Lineage (GTDB taxonomy): Bacteria > Pseudomonadota > Gammaproteobacteria > Xanthomonadales > Xanthomonadaceae > Arenimonas. The sequence goes on along the minus strand of JBEAYK010000026.1, from coordinate 6,060 downwards.
CGAGCTGGCGCTTTCCGGCAACAACGGCGTGATGCCGGCCATCATCCGCACCTCCGATGCGCCCTACCTCTGGCACATCGATCCTGTGCCGCTGAGCCGAATTGCCAACGTCGAGAAAAAGATGCCGGATGCGTTCATCCGCAAAGATGGCTTCGGGATCACCGCCGCCTGCCGCCGCTACCTGTCGCCGTTGATCCAGGGCCAAGCCGCGGTCCCGCTCGGTAAAAATGGTCTGCCCTTGCATTTCAAGCCGAAACTGCCCTTGGTGAAGAAAAAGCTGAAGGCGTGGGTGAAATAGGCGGACCCATATTCATTCAGCCCTAGTTAAGTTTCCCGGGCTCTGGCATACTCTTGGGGCGGCGGCAAAGACCGCCCGATCCTTCATGAATCTGGGAGTAGGGAATGTTAGCGCAATACGGATTGGAACTGGCTCTGGCCTGTGCGGCCTTGGCCATCATTTACGGGCTGTACACCACCGGCTGGATCCTCAAGCAGGATGCCGGCAATGACAAGATGCAGGCCATTGCGGCCGCCGTGCAGGAAGGTGCCGGTGCCTATCTGCGCCGGCAATACACCACCATCGCCATGGTCGGCGTTGTATTGTTCGTACTGATCGGCTTTGCCATCGATTGGGCCACCGCTGTCGGTTTCGCCATCGGCGCCGTACTCTCGGGCGTGGCCGGCTTCATCGGCATGTTCGTTTCCGTGCGCGCGAATGTGCGTACCGCCCAAGCCGCTACTCGTAGTCTGAACGACGCCCTCAATGTCAGCTTCAAGGGCGGCGCCATCACCGGCATGCTGGTGGTCGGTCTCGGCCTGCTGGGCGTAGCCGGCTATTTCCTGCTGATCAAATCCGGCGGCGAACAGACCGCCGAAACCGTCAAGGCCGCCATGCAGCCGATGATTGGTCTGGCTTTCGGCAGCTCACTGATTTCCATCTTCGCCCGTCTGGGCGGTGGCATTTTCACCAAGGGCGCCGACGTCGGTGCCGATTTGGTGGGCAAGGTCGAAGCCGGAATTCCGGAAGATGACCCACGCAATCCGGCCGTCATTGCCGACAACGTCGGTGACAACGTCGGCGACTGCGCTGGCATGGCCGCCGACCTGTTCGAAACCTATGCGGTCACCATCATCGCCGCCATGCTCATCGCCGGCATTTCCTTCGCCACCTACGGCTGGAATGGCGTGATGTATCCGCTGGTGTTGGGCGCGGTTTCGATCATCGCCTCCATCGTCGGTACCTTCTTCGTGAAGACCCGAGACGGCGGCAAAATCATGAACGCACTGTACCGGGGCTTGGGCGTTTCCGGACTGCTGGCCGCCATTGCCTTCTACTTCGTGACCGATTCCATGTTCAGCCTGGAACACTCCAACGGCATTTTCTGGTGCGCACTCATCGGACTTGCGCTGACGGCTGCACTGGTGGTCATCACCGAATACTACACAGCAACTGAATTTGCTCCGGTGCAGGATGTGGCAAAAGCCTCGGAAACCGGTCACGGCACCAATGTCATCGCCGGTCTGGCCGTGTCGATGAAATCGACTGCCGCGCCGGTTCTGGCTGTGGCCGCTTCGATTTACGGCTGCTACCACCTCGCCGGCCTTTACGGCGTGGCCGTAGCCGCCACCGCGATGCTGTCGATGGCGGGCATGATCGTCGCACTCGATGCCTACGGTCCGATTACCGACAACGCCGGCGGCATCGCCGAAATGTCGGGTATGGACAAGGAAATCCGCGTCACTACCGACGCCCTCGACGCCGTCGGCAACACCACCAAGGCGGTTACCAAAGGTTATGCCATCGGTTCGGCCGGTCTGGCCGCGCTGGTGCTGTTCGCCGATTACTCGCACAAACTGGCCGAACGCGGCGAAGGCTTTGCACCGGTCAACTTCTCCATCGACAACCCGCAGGTGGTCATCGGTCTGCTGATCGGCGGCATGATTCCGTATCTGTTCGGTGCCATGGCCATGCAGGCCGTAGGCCGCGCCGCCGGCGCGGTGGTCGAGGAAGTCCGTCGCCAGTTCCGCGAGATTCCGGGCATCATGGAAGGCACCGGCAAACCGCAGTACGACAAAGCCGTGGATCTGCTGACCAAGTCGGCCATCCGCGAAATGATCGTGCCCTCGCTGCTGCCACTGCTGATTCCGGTGCTGGTCGGTCTGACGCTCGGCGCCGATGCCCTCGGCGGCCTGCTGATGGGCACCATCGTGACGGGTCTGTTCGTGGCCATCTCGATGTGCACCGGCGGCGGCGCCTGGGATAACGCCAAGAAGTACATCGAAGAAGGCCATCACGGCGGCAAAGGTTCCGAAGCCCACAAGGCTGCGGTCACCGGCGACACCGTCGGCGATCCCTACAAGGACACCGCCGGCCCGGCCATCAACCCGCTGATCAAGATCATCAACATCGTGGCCCTGTTGCTGATTCCGTTCCTGGCCTGATCAGACCGTACCGTTCCATGAAAAACCCCGCTCCGGCGGGGTTTTTCATGAAGGATTCACCCACTTCTGGTGCCGCTACGCCATACTGTGCCGATGGAGTCCACGCCACCCGCACAATCCGCACCCGCCCATGATGGCCCTCTGCACGCGGCACTAATCCATCTGCTGGACGGCTATCGCGGCAGACACATCCATTTGAGCGACCTGCTGAATGCCATGGGCCCGCGTGGTTTCGGATTTGTTTACATCCTGTTTGGAATATTGGCCGCCGCTCTACCCACCGGCCTGTGTTCCGTGATGGCCGTGCCGATTCTTTTGTTCTCTGCACAGCAGACACTCGGCCGGCGCCGGCCAACCATGCCGAAGCGTTTCGATGGTAAGCAATTCTCGGCCGACACCGTGCAGGCCGGCATCCAAAGCAAGGAAAAATGGCTGCTGCGATTGGAGCGCTTCGCCAAACCGCGCTGGCACATTTTGACCGGAACGGCCGTGAACCGGATTGCCGCGGTCTGCTGTTTCATTCTGGCCTCGGTGATTCTGCTGCCTGGACCGTTCACCAACGTGCCGCCGGGCATTGCGATTGCGCTTTTCGGTTTCGCCATGGTCGAGCGCGACGGGCTGTTGATGCTGATCGCATTCATCGCCGGAATCATCGGCTTCATCATTGGCCTGTCGGCGGTCATCGCTACCGTACTGTTGATCGGACGCTGGATTGCGCAAAGCGGCGGTTTTCCCGGCGCATAAACACCCGGCTTCTGCTAAAGTCATTGTTCCGGAACAATCTATTCTCAGGAATGCCGCATGATCGGTTATGCACTTTTGGGCACCAACGATTTACCCCGCGCCGCCACCTTTTATGATGCGTTGTTGGCAGAAATCGGAGCCGCTCGTTTCATGGAATCCGATCGCTTCATCGCTTGGGCAGTAAGCCCGGAAGCACCCAGTCTCGGAATCTGTCTGCCATTCGACGGAAAGCCGGCCACCGTTGGCAATGGCAGCATGGTGGCGCTGGCATTGGATAGCAATGAAAAAGTCGACCGCCTGTATGCCAAAGCCCTCGCGCTCGGTGGCACCGACGAAGGCCCGGCGGGGCCACGCGGCATGAGCGGATTCTATGCCGGATACTTCCGCGATCTCGACGGCAACAAACTGAACGTGTTCTGCTACAGTCCGGGCTGATCACCCTCGCCATATGAAAAAGGCGCCGAAAGGCGCCTTTTCCGTTCAACTGACAGCAATGCCATTCAGGCGGCAGTGGCCATCTGGTAAAGCTCGTCCTTCAGTTTCAGACGCTGCTGTTTCAGTTCGTGCAGGGTTTCATCATTCAAGGGTTCGATTTTTTCCTCATCGCGGATGATGCGCTGGTCGATGGCATCATGCTCGGCAAGCAGGCGGGCGAAATGATGGTTGCTGGCCTTGAGCGCGTGGATTTTCTCGCTGAGTTCCGGAAATTCGACGGCAAGGGAATGGGAAAGCATGGACGACTGCATGGAAGGCTCCTTGTTGTAGGTACTGATGGGCTCAGTCTACCGCATATCCGCCCACGCCCCTTGATTGAGGTCAAGCCGCCGGCATAGACGCCCATCCCGGCATCGCAGCCCTCGACACATCGGGCCCTTTGAGTGAATATTCAGTCCGTCTGCGGTATGATGCACGCCTTGAAACTGAAGGAGTATGCCATGGGCCTGGATCTGGTGCAGACCGGTAAAGACGTTCCGAATGAAGTGAATGTCATCATCGAAATCCCGAAAGACGCCGAACCGGTGAAATACGAGGTCGACAAAACCACCGGCGCCATTTTCGTCGACCGCATCCTGTCGACCCCGATGCGCTACCCCTGCAATTACGGTTACATTCCGCACACCCTGTGCGGCGATGGCGATCCGGCCGATGTGCTGGTCATACTGCCGTTACCCTTGGTCCCGGGCTCGGTCATCCGTTGCCGCCCCGTCGGCGTCCTGCGTATGAAGGACGAAGCCGGGTCCGACGAGAAACTGGTTGCGGTGCCGATCGACAAGGTATTCGACGGCTACTCCCACATCAATGACATCGGCCAGGTGTCGCAGCACTGGCTCGACCGCATCGGTCACTTCTTCGCGCACTACAAAGATCTCGAGAAGGGCAAGTGGGTCAAGCTCGATGGCTGGGGCGGCGCCGAGGAAGCCAAACGCATCATTCTTGAATCGGTCACCCGCTTCGAGGATGCACCGGAAAAACCGAATTTCTAAGTCTGAAAAAACCGCCGGAAGGCGGTTTTTTCATGACAGGGCTTGCTAGAATCGGGCAGACACGTCGGCCATCTGCCAAAACGGCAGTTCCGACCCACCGGAGATTGTCGCCATATGGCCCGTCATTCCAAATTCCGTGCCTGCCCGCTGTGTGAAGCCATCTGCGGCCTCGAACTGCAGTCCCGCCCGGTCCGCTTCGGCGTCGTCATCCATCTCCTCAGCACCGCCAACCGCGAATACGTGCGCCTGCACGTCGACGCCGTCAACGACCGCGTCCCGAGCGTCTCCTCGCTGCACCCCGGCGCCAACTGGCACGAGCGCGAGGCCTACGACATGTTCGGCATCGTCTTCGAAGGCCACCCGGACCCTCGCCGCATCCTGATGTGGGAGTCGTATCCGTATCACCCTCTCCGCAAGGACTTCCCTCTCGCCGGCATCGAGGTCGAACTCCCGGCCGCCGACGTGGCCGAAGTCACCGGCAAGAAGGTCGTCCCCGCCCCGATGATGGGCGGCCCCTTCGTCTCGCACGGCGGCAAGCTGTCCGAAGGCGAACCCGCGGCCCTCGACCAGTCCTGGACCGAGGACAAACCCAAAGCCTGAATTAACGTGAAGATCACCAAGGAAATCTCCCTCGGCGACGTCGCCGCCCGTTCGGAAGAACTGCGCGGAGAGAACATGACCCTGAACATGGGTCCGTCCCACCCGGCAACGCACGGCGTGCTCCGCCTGAGCCTCGAGCTCGACGGCGACAAGGTCGTCAAGTGCGACCCGGTCATCGGCTACCTGCACCGCGGCGACGAGAAGATCGCCGAGAACATGACGTACAACCAGTTCGTCCCGTACACGGACCGCCTGGACTACCTCGCCCCCCTCGCCAACAACGTCGCCTACGCCATCGCCGTCGAGAAGCTCGCCGGCCTCAAGCTGCCCGCGCGCTGCGAAGCGATCCGCGTGCTCACCTGCGAGATGGCCCGCATCTCGTCCCACCTCCTCGGCATCGGCGTCTACGCCATGGATACCGGCGCTTGGACGGTGTTCATGTACACCTTCAACGAGCGCGAGAAGCTCTACACGCTCTTCGAAGAGCTCACCGGCGCCCGCTTCACCACGAGCTACACCCGCATCGGCGGCGTGACGCGCGACCTCCCCGAGGGCTGGCTCAAGAAGGTCGACGCCTTCTGCGACGGCGTGCTGAAGACCATCGACGAGGTGGACCGCCTCCTGACGCGCAACGGTATCTTCCTGGAGCGCACCGAGGGCATCGCCCCGATCTCCAAGGAGATGGCCCTCGCCTACGGCCTGACCGGCCCGAACCTGCGCGCCTCCGGCGGCACCTTCGACCTCCGCAAGGACAAGCCCTACTCCGGCTACGAGCAGTATGAGTTCGACG
>JBEAYK010000267.1:0-2661 GCA_041159305.1 Pseudomonadota bacterium | reverse complement strand
CACGGCGCCGTCCGCAACGATGATTACTACTGGCTGCGTGATGACACCCGCAAGAATCCCGAAATGCTGGCGGTGCTGAACGCCGAAAACGCCTACGCCGATGCCATGCTCGCTTCGTCCAAGCCGAGCGCCGGAAAACTCTATGCGGAAATCACCGGCCGCATCAAGCAGGATGATTCCTCGGTACCGTTCCTGCGCAAAGGCTACTGGTATTACACCCGCTTCGAAACCGGCAAGGATTACGCCATCATCGCCCGCCGCAAAGGCAGCATGGAGGCGCCGGAAGAAATCCTGTTCGACCAGAATGTCATGGCCGAGGGCAAGGGCTACTTCGCCATCGGCGATTATGAGATCAGCCCGGACAACCGTCTGGTGGCCTGGGCTGAGGATGCCGTCGGACGCCGCCAGTACACGCTGCGCGTCAAGGATCTGGTCACCGGCGCCGTGTTCACCGACACGGTCGAAAACATCGAAGCCAACATCATCTGGGCCGACGATAACCGCACCCTGTTCTACATCGAGAAAGATCCGGTCACGCTGCTGAGCAAACGGGTCAAGACCCATGTGCTGGGCACGGCCGCAAAGGATGATGCCCTTGTTTACGAAGAAGCCGACGACAGCTTCTATATGGGTATCAGCCGTACCCGCTCCGATGCCTATATCTGCATCGGCGTGCAGAGCACGGTCAGCTCGGAAATGCGCTGTACCTCCGCCGCCAAGCCCGGAAAGTTCACCGTATTCGCACCGCGCCAGCGCGATGTCGAATACAGTGCCGACCATCTCGATGGCCGCTGGGTCATCCGCACCAACTGGAACGCGCCGAACTACCGGCTGATGTCGCGCGATGATACGGCCGCCGACGGTGACCGCAAGGTCTGGAAAGAGCTGGTACCGCACGCCGGGGATGTGTTCATCGAGGGCTTCGAGCTGTTCAAGAGCTACATCGCCATTGAAGAGCGTTCCAATGCGCTGCTGCGCCTGCGCACGCTTGCCGCCGATGGCAAGAGCGCGTTCGTGGCCAGCGACGAGCCGGCCTATACCATGGGCCTGAACGTCAATGCCGAACCGGACACCGACTGGCTGCGCTATGCCTATACCTCGCTGACCACGCCGAACACCGTCTACGAAGTGAACATGCGCACCGGCGAGCGCCGGCTGCTCAAGCGCGATCCGGTGTTGGGCGGCTACACGCCCGAGGATTACGTGACCGAACGCCTGTGGGCCACGGCCCGCGACGGCAGCCGCATTCCGGTGTCGGTGGTATACAAAAAAGGCTTCAAGAAAGACGGCAAAGCCGCGCTGCTGCAGTACGCCTACGGCAGTTACGGTGCCAGCACCGATCCGCGCTTCTCGATCATCAACGTCAGCCTTCTCGACCGCGGCATGGTTTATGCCATCGCGCACATCCGTGGCGGTCAGGAAATGGGCCGCGCCTGGTACGACAACGGCAAACTGCTGAATAAGAAAAATACCTTCACCGACTTCATCGATGTCACCCGCTTCCTGGTCAAAGAAGGCTATGCCGCGAAGGACCGCGTTGCCGCTTACGGCGGTTCGGCCGGCGGACTGCTGATGGGCGCCATCGCCAACATGGCGCCGCAGGACTACACGTTGATCATCTCGCAGGTGCCGTTCGTGGATGTGGTCACCACCATGCTCGACGAAAGCATTCCGTTGACCACCAACGAGTACGATGAGTGGGGCAATCCGGCCGACCGCAGCTACTACGACTACATGCTGAGCTATTCGCCCTACGACAATCTCGAACGCAAGGCCTACCCGACCGTGTTCGTCGGCACCGGTCTGTGGGATTCGCAGGTGCAGTATTTCGAACCGGCCAAGTACGTGGCCAAGCTCCGCGAATTCAAAACCGGATCCAACCCAGTGGTGTTCCGGGTCAACATGGAGGCCGGCCACGGCGGTAAATCCGGGCGCTTCCGGCGCTATCAGGAAAGTGCCGAACAGTTCGCCTACATGCTGGAAGTGCTGGGCGTTCGCTAAGGCGCTACACAAGATCAGTCCAAAGGGCCTGCAATGCAGGCCCTTTTTCATGCCTGCCGGGCCGGGAACGGCTATACTTTCCCTATGAAACGACACGCCCTGAGAACCCTCGTTGTTCTGCTCTGCAGCAGCCTGTTGCTGGCCGCCTGCGGCAACAAAGGTCCATTGGTCAAACCCGAACCGGAAAAGACCGAGGCCGGAGCCGCGCAGTGAGTTCCCTGCGTTTTGCCAAAATGCAGGGTGCCGGCAATGATTTTGCCGTCATCGATTGCAGAGCCGGCGCAGCCCTTCCGGATGCCGCAGAGCCGGCGCAGCCCTTCCGGATGCCGAACAGATCCGTCGCATGGGCGACCGCCACTTCGGCATCGGATTCGATCAGCTGCTGAGCATCGAGGCACCGACATCACCCGTCGCCGTCGCGTCCTACCGCATCCTCAATCAGGACGGCAGTATCGCCGGACAGTGCGGCAACGGCGCGCGTTGCGTCGCGCATTGGCTGGTGCATAGCGGCGTTACTGATGCACCCGAATTCAATCTTGATAGTCCGGCCGGTCTAATCCGTGTGCGCCGGACCGGAAATGATTATGCACTCGGCATGGGCCATCCGCGCTTCGCGCCGGAGCAGATTCCCTTGCTGGCCGAAGCCGATGCACTGCAGTA
>JBEAYK010000266.1:0-2907 GCA_041159305.1 Pseudomonadota bacterium | reverse complement strand
TGGGGCGGCATCATCATGGGCGCCGTCGTGATTCCCTGGGCGTTGTACCGAACACCCGCGTGCGAGTCGTTTTGGGTGGCGGCAAGCGCGCAAGCGACGCTGGCTTGGACCCTGCGGATGGTGTTGCTGGTTTTGGACAACGGCGTTCGAGCACGAGCACGGCTGCTGCTGCTGACCCTGTTGCTCGGCGCCTTCCTGAAACTGCCGCCACGAGCGGTCTGGCCGCGGCTGCTGGCGGTGGCGCTGTTCAACGGCGTTCTGCACTTCGCACTCAGTTTCTGGTCGCTCAAGCTCTCGCACAACATCGCCTCACCGGCGATCGTGATGCAGAGCTATGTGCCGATGGTTGCCCTGCTCGCCTGGTGGCTGCTCGGTGAAAAATTCCACTGGCGCACCGGCACCGCCATTGCGGTCAGCTTTCTGGGCGTGCTGGTGCTCGGCTTCGATCCGGCCATCCTGGCCGATCCGCTGCCGCTGGGTTTGATGCTTGTACTTGGCACCATCGCCATGCGCGGCCTGCAGATGGACCTGATCCAGCAGCAGGGCTGGACCGCCGCCATCGGCTTGATTCCAATCTGGCTGATGAGCGTGTTTGTGGAAGGCGATCCGCTGGCACACATCCAAAATGCTGGCACACAGGCCTGGATCGGCGTGCTGTATGCGGCGTTGATCGCTTCGCTGGTCGGTCATGGTCTGTTCTTCGTGTTGATCAAACGCCACCCGGTGGCGATGATTACCCCCTACCTGCTGACCGCACCGCTGCTGGCGGCCATTCTCGGGGTGCTGCTGCTCGATGATCATGTTGGCATCCGGGTCTGGATCGGCGGCGCCATGGTGCTGTCGGGCGTGCTCGGCGTGGCCCTGCGCAACCTGCAGAAAGCCAAACCGGAACCGCCGGTGGCGGCGGACTTGGTTTAGTCGCTCAAAGAAAAGGGCCCTTGCGGACCCTTTTTTATTACAGATGCGCCACCCAATCGTCTTTCTCGTTCGGGCGTAGCAGCCAGCGGCAGAGCGCCGGCAGGAATACGATGGCGGCGATCATGTTGACCACGAACATGAAAGTCAGCATCACGCCCATGTCGGCCTGGAATTTCAGATCGGAGAAGATCCACATGGCCACACCCACCGCCAGCGTCAGCGCGGTGTAGAAAATGGCGATGCCGGTGGTCTTCAGTGCGATGAAGTAGCTTTCCGAGAGCGTCTTGCCTTGGTTCATGGCCTCACGCATGCGCGCGAAGATGTAGATGCCGTAGTCGACGCCGATACCGACGCCGAGCGCGACCACGGTCAACGTATTCACTTTCATGCCGATGCCAAGCTCGACCATCAGACTGTGGCCGAGTTCGGTCACCAGCATCAGCGGCAGTGTCACGCACAGGGCAGAACGCCAGTTCTTGAAGCTGATCCAGCACATCACGAACACCGCGCCGTAAAGAAGCCATAGAATCAGATGCTCTTTCTCGCGCACGGTATCGTTGGTCGCGGCCTGCACGCCCAGCGGCCCGGTGGCCAGGCGGAAATTGACCTGATCGGTGGTGTATTCCTCGCCGTTTTCTTGGGCCTTGGCCATGGCGGCATCGCGCTTCTTGGCGAAGCCTTCCTCGTAAGCCTTGTTCTCGATGCGGAACTTCTTGGTTTCGGAGACCAAGCGATCGATGGTGGTCGACTTGTGGTCTTTGGTGAACACGGTCACCGGAATCGCCGAGCAGTCGGCATTGAGCAGACCGGAATCGGTTTCGAAGCTCTGCGTCGACTGGCGCAGGGTGTCCGGATCGCGCGGCAGCACTTTCCAGCGCGGCGAACCGTCATTCCAGCCGGCATTGACCTGTTTGGCCGCCATTGGCAGGGTAATGACCTGCTCGACACCTTCAACGTTGGCCATATGCCAAGCGAAACGGTCGATGGTTTCCATCGCCTTGTAACTTGTGGTACAGGCCGACGGACCGGCTTCCACGATGATGTTCATGGTATCCACACCAAGCGCGAAGCGCGAACTGATCAGGCGTGCATCCTGGTTGTAACGGGCTTCTGGACGCAGTTCGGCCACGCCCTGTTGGGCATCGCCGATCATGACCTTGTTGCCATGCCACCATGCAGCCGCCCAGACAACCGCGCCGAGGGTCAACACGGTCGCTGCGGCTTTCGGGCGCGACAGCTTGGACAGTGCCGCCCAGATCTTGTCGAATTGAGTCAGCTGGCGGAGGCGGAACTCGCGTTTCTTGTCGAGATTGCGCAATTTGGTATAGCTGAGCAAGATCGGCAGCAGCACCAGATCGGTCAGGATGGTCAGCGCCACGCCGACGGTGGCGGTGATGGCCAGCTTGCCGGGCGTTGGTAGCTCGTGGTAGGCCAGTGCGGCATGCCGAAGGCTCTCGCGTTTGTTGTTCTTGTCGTCAGCCGATGGGGTGGACATGGGATCTCCTGCGAGTTGGTTGTCGAGGCCCTGCGCTCTTCTGCTCCCGACACCGTCGCGATTGTAGGTGGCGTCCGTGTAAAGGCCGCCCGATGACCGCCATCCGCCTACGGTTAGATGGTTTTTACTTCAGCGCAAAGATCGAGCGCTGTGGTGGCCTGTGCAGACAGCGGGCATGTGCCTGGCCCCATACGGGTGTGCCCTCATGGTGGTCCGGGGGGTGCTGCGCTACGATCCCAGGGTTATCCCAACAACGGAGAGTGTCATGACGGCCCATTTGCCTGCCCGCTACGACCATGTCGGAAGTTTTCTGCGCCCGGCCTACTTGCTGGAGGCTCGTGAACAGAAGGCCAAGGGCCAGATCAGCGCTCAGCAGTTGCGCGAAGTAGAAGACCGCGCCATCACTGAGATCGTGCACTTTCAGCAAGAGGTGGGTCTGAAGGCCATCACGGACGGCGAGTTTCGCCGCACCTATTTCCATATCGACTTTCTCG
>JBEAYK010000025.1:0-8511 GCA_041159305.1 Pseudomonadota bacterium | reverse complement strand
CTGGGAAAACCCTGCAGCGCGCAGACGCTGGGCGTCGGAAAGCGCCGCGACACCGAAGGCATCGGCACCGGCAAGCGCCTGTGCCACGCGTTCGAGACCGTGGCCATAACCATCCGCCTTGACCACGGCCATGACTTTCGAGCCCGGGGCAGCAGAACGGATCCGCGCCAGATTATGGCGCAGGGCATCAATGTGGATTCGGGCTGTGGTCGCGCGTGCCATGACTTATTCGAAATTCCCCAGGTGGTCCGGAGCCAAATTGTCGAAACGGGTATATTCCCCGAAAAATTTGAGCTTGAAAGATCCGGTCGAGCCGTTACGGTGTTTGCTGATAATGACCTCAGCCAGCCCTTTCTCGTTCGAGTCCTTGTTGTAGTACTCATCACGGTAAATGAACAGGATGATATCCGCATCCTGTTCGATACCGCCGGATTCGCGCAGATCGGACATCACCGGTCGTTTGTCAGTCCGGCTTTCCAGACCACGATTCAACTGCGACAGTGCTATGACAGGTATATCGAGCTCCTTAGCCAGGGCTTTCAGGGATCGCGAAATCTCCGAAATTTCATTGGCGCGATTTTCCTTGCTTCCCGGAACCTGCATGAGTTGCAAATAGTCCACCACAATCAGGCCGAGATCATGTTCTCGCTTGAGACGGCGGGCACGGAACGCCAACTCCTGTGGCGACAATGCAGGGGTATCGTCGATGAATATTTTGGATTTGGTCAGCATACCGATGGCCATGGTCAAGCGAGACCAGTCCTCGTCCTCCAATGTGCCGGCGCGCAGATTATTGGCATTGATACGGCCGATTGATGACAGCAGACGCTGCGCCAGCTGACCCGACGACATTTCCATCGAATACACGGCGACGGCTTTCTTGGTCTTCAGTGCGGCGTATTCAGCGATATTGAGCGCGAGAGTGGTGTTGTGGACGCAGATGTCATTTGCAATAAAATTGTGTGTCTCGGGAATAGTCAAATCAAAAACCTGTTTATTCCCAGTTGCGACAATCGATTCAATCCGGTCCCAAATGACATCACTTGAGGCGAGCGCACCCAACCTTTCATCTTGCAAAACCGTTGCTATGCTTAGTAACCGCTCACGAGACAACGCCCGATTACCCACATGACTATTGGAATCGCTGAACCCGGACCTCCTGGCCAGTTCAGCCCAAGACATTGAGCCTTTAGCCTGTTCAATACGCTTCCATATACCTACAGGAATGGTATCAACATTGCTATGTTTTCCTTTGCTTTCCAAGGCTCGAGATGCGGCATCGACTGCACGCTGCTTGCCGTGAATACCGATTTCATGAATGAATTGACGAATTGCATCAGCGTCCGTAATGTCCAGCTGCCATGATATACGCCGTGAATCACGATATTTGACCCAACGCTGCCTCAATTTGGCCACAACACCAAATCGCAGCAGCAAATGTTGCACCTGTCGCGCGAGTTTTTCGGAAACAGTGGCATAGCCAACTTGCACCTGACCAGACGACCATGTGCTCGCCCACCCATCCGTCGAGAACAATCTATTGAGAAAAAGCGCGAGCTGATGCCTGGGTAATCTAAACACTACATCGGGAATAAATTTGTGATGAGATCCATTCCCCATCAGGCCTAACTCATTTAGCCACTGCGTCAGCGGATTAGGTGAGTTCCTTCGTGCCGGACTGTCTGTTAGTAATCCAAGAGATGAAGGCACCACCTCAAGAACACTACATATTTTTTGTTGCTTCTCTGCATCAGGGAAAGTCTTTCCATGCATCCAATTGGATATCGTAGATGGACTTACCTGTAAATCGGCAGCAAGGCGCCTTGCTGTGTACCCCAACGCATTAACACGGCATCCCAAAGCTTTTGAAAAATCCAAGCGTTGTTGCACGATATCATTCTCATTAGCTGCGATTCGCCAAGACGGCGTGAAGGATTCACGAAGTTCAGATGGATTTGCAACGATACCACCAAACTCGTTCACTGCAGCATGAAAATCTGCCGTGATGACTGGATTGGAATTGGTAAATCTAGGCATGCTCCCAGTCAGCCCGCCATCTCCGATGAGATAGGCCAGGATTTTGATTTCACACTCGCGCATAGAGTGATTACCAAATACCGGAAGAACTCTGGGAACGGCAATGAAATCACCCTCCTTGAGTTCAAGCAAAGGCTTCCAGCCATCGATTGTGAGAAAAGGATGTGGCGCTGTGGACTCTACACGCCGCCCCAGTCTCGTTGAGACCTCAAACGTTGGCTTAATACCATCATCAACGAAATCTGAAGGATTCGCATCAACAATCCGGTAAGTGTCAGACAAAGTTGAAATGGTCGCATTACGCTCATTGCAGATTTGTTCGATTGTGGCGACGGAGCCGTCTGCCAATACAATCTCGGCATCAGCACTTAAACATTTACCCATTGCCGGACGTGCCGCCAGGATGATCAGGTCCTGCTTCTGCAGGCCGGAGGTCATCTCATCGAATTCCTTGAATCCAGAAGGCAGACCGGACAGTTCACCTTTGTTGTCATAGCGCTTGACTATCTGTTCGAAGGCCTCTTTGGCTGCATCCTTGACGGCCACGAAGGTTTTCTTGGCGCGCGCGCCCTGCTCCGCGATTTTGAATACCGCCTGCTCGGCACTGGCCAGAAGTTCTTTAATATCGCGCCCATCCGGGGTGAAGCCGTTGTTGACGATGTCGGTACCGGCCTCGATCATCTGCCGCAGTACGGACTTCTCACGCACGATTTCCGCCCATGCGCGGATATTGGCAGCTGATGGCGTCTGGCTGACCAGATCAACGAGATATTCCGTGCCACCGACCTGGTTGGCCTGGTTGTTTGCATTCAGCCATTCACCGATGGTGATGGCATCGAACGGCTGGTTTTTTTCGGAAAGCTCGATGATGGCCTTGTAGATGACCCGATGTGCCTGCAAATAGAAATCACCGTCGGAAAGCAAATCACCGAGATGATTGATCGAATCGGGTGACAGCATCAGCCCGCCGAGAACCGCCTGTTCTGCCTCAATGGACTGGGGCGGCACCTTCAATTCATCGATTTTTCGGTTGCTGGAATGGGATTCGGGACGTGCTGACATGATGACTTATTTCCGGAGATACTGATGTCTATCGTACCGCGTTCGCAGGCGAAGCGTTGCGCATAAGTCTGTGGATAAACGGTGGAATTAACGGCCGAAAAAAAACCGCCCGGAGGCGGTTTTCTTTCTAAAAGCAGATGCAATTAGGCGGCTTCAGGAACGACGTTGACGCCAACTTTGGTTTCGACGTCGGCGTGCAGGTGCACGGTGACTTCGAATTCGCCGGTACGGCGGATCGGACCTTCGCCCATGATCACTTCCGATTTTTCCAGTTTGTGGCCGGCGGCGGTGAAGGCTTCCGCGATATCGCGGGCACCGACAGAACCGAACAGCTTGCCTTCAGCAGATGCGTTGGCGCTGATGGTGACTGAAGCACCCTCCAGGGCCTGTTTGCGATCGCTGGCGGCAGCAAAGATGGCGGCGGCTTTGGCTTCGTAATCTGCGCGCTTGGCTTCAAAGGCGGCGATGTTGTCAGCGGTGGCCGGCACGGCTTTGCCGTAAGGGATGAGGAAATTGCGTCCAAAGCCCGGTTTGACCGAGACCTGATCGCCCAATGCGCCGAGATTGGCGACTTTTTGCAAAAGAATTACTTTCATGGGTTACTCCAAATTATACGTTAGCGGGCGTTTCCGCCCGCAGCGGGTGCTGTCCGTACAACGTCCGGATCAAACGTCGTGGTTATCGGTATACGGGATCAATGCCAGGAAACGGGCGCGCTTGATGGCGGCCTGCAGCATACGCTGGTACTTGGCTTTGGTGCCGGTGATGCGGCTCGGAACGATTTTGCCGTTTTCGGTCACATACTGGCGCAGGGTGTTCAGATCTTTGTAATCGATGCTGGTGGCGCCTTCGGCGGAGAATTTGCAGAATTTGCGGCGGCGGAAAAATTTAGACATGGTGGCTTCCTCGGGTCTCAGGCAACGGCTTCGTTGGTTTCGGCATCGTCACCGTCGGCTTCGACGGCTTCAGGGCTGTCTTCGTCACGGCGGCGGCGGTCACCCTTGTCGTCCTTGTGCTTCATGATCAAGGACTGTTCGGTGACGGCTTCGTCCATGGACACAACCAAGTTGCGCAGGACGGCATCGTTGAAACGGAAGCTGTCGGTCAGCTCGGTGAGCACGGCTTGGTTGCACTCGATGTTCATGAGCACGTAGTGGGCCTTGACCAGGTTTTCGATCGGATAGGCCAGCTGGCGACGGCCCCAGTCTTCAAGACGGTGGATTTTGCCGTTGGAACCTTCAATCAGGGTTTTGTAGCGCTCGACCATGGCCGGCACTTGTTCGGATTGGTCCGGATGGACCATGAACACGACTTCATAATGACGCATTGTGTTGTTTCCTTGTGGATGATGGCTGTTACCAGCCAAACAGCCCCCCGCGGATGCGGTGGAGCAAGAACCCCCGAATCAACGGGAGCCCAATATTATCGTCTGTTTTTACCGAAAAGACAAGGGCTTATTGGCCCTTAGGGCGCGGTTTCAGCCGTGGTAAAGCTTTCCCCGCAACCACACTGGCCGGTGACCCGGGGGTTTTTGAACTGGAATTGCTGATTCAGGCCCTGGCTGACGAAGTCGATTTCGGTCCCTTCCAACTGAGCCAGTGCGGTGTCGGGCACCCGAACATCAACGCCATGGCTGCGGAATACCTGCTCATCGGCATGGGCCTCCTTGGCGATATCCAAGGCATAGGTCCAGCCTGAGCAGCCGCTTTTTCGCACGGAAACCGACAGGCCGATGGCGCCAGGGGTCTGTTCGAGGTACTGCTTGACGCGTTCCGCAGCGCTGGGAGTGAGACTGACTGACATGCGTAAGGCCTTTAAATCACGAAGAAAGTTGGGGAATGGCGTGTGAACGGTTATTCTATAGCATTAAGTGGCGATGTTTTACGGAGATTTCAAGTATGGCAGTGGCAAGTATTCAACAGGTGCTCGAGGGCAAAATTGCCGTGGGCCAGACCGTGACCGTGCAGGGATGGGTTCGTACCCGTCGTGATTCCAAAGCCGGGCTGTCCTTCATCAATGTCAGTGACGGCTCCTGTTTTGCTCCGGTCCAAGTTGTTGCGCCCGCCCAATTAGGCAATTATGAAACCGAAATCAAGCGCCTGAGCGCCGGTTGTTCGGTGCGCGCGACCGGAACCGTCGCTGCCTCCGAAGGTCAGGGTCAGAGCTATGAGCTACAGGCCTCGGCCATCGAGGTCGTCGGCTGGGTTGAAGATCCCGAGACCTATCCGATTCAGCCCAAAGCACACAGCCTGGAATTCCTGCGCGAGGTCGCCCATCTGCGTCCACGCACCAATTTGTTCGGCGCAGTCACCCGCATCCGCCATTGCATGGCGCAGGCCATCCACCGCTTCTTCCACGAGCAGGGCTTTTATTGGATCAATACGCCGATCATCTCGACCTCGGATGCCGAAGGCGCCGGCCAGATGTTCCGGATTTCCACGCTCGACATGATGAACCTGCCGCGTACGGCAAAGGGCGAGATCGACTTCAGCAAGGATTTTTTCGGTAAGGAAGCCTTCCTCACCGTTTCCGGCCAGCTCAATGTGGAAGCCTATTGCCTCGCATTGTCGAAGGTCTACACCTTCGGCCCGACCTTCCGCGCCGAAAACTCCCACACCACCCGCCATCTTGCCGAATTCTGGATGATCGAGCCGGAAATCGCCTTTGCCGATCTGAACGATGACGCGGCTTTGGCGGAAAAATTCCTGAAGTATATTTTCAAAGCTGTGCTCGACGAACGCATGGACGATCTGGCCTTCCTCGCCGAACGCGTCGAGAAAACCGCAATCAGCAAACTTGAAGCCTTCATCAATGCGCCGTTCGAACGCATCGAATACAGCGATGCCATCAGCCTTCTGCAGAAGTCAGGGCAGAAATTTGATTATCCGGTCGAATGGGGTCTTGATCTGCAGACCGAACACGAACGTTGGCTCACCGAAGTCCATGTTGGCCGGCCGGTCGTGGTTGCCAACTATCCGGAACACATCAAGGCTTTCTACATGCGCCTGAATGATGATGGCCGAACCGTAGCTGCAATGGATGTGCTGGCACCGGGTATCGGCGAAATCATCGGTGGCAGCCAGCGCGAAGAGCGTCTGGACGTGCTGGATTCCCGCATGCGCCAGTTCGGTCTGGACCCAGCGCATTACGAGTGGTATCGCGATTTCCGCCGTTACGGAAGCGTGCCGCATGCCGGCTTCGGTCTCGGCTTCGAGCGTCTGGTGGTGTATGTCTGCGGCCTTCAGAATATCCGTGACGCTATTCCCTACCCGCGCGCGCCCGGCCTGGCGACCTTCTGATGTGGATTGGACTGCTTTTCGCATTTCTCGGGGTATTCGGATCCGCCCTGCCCGGGCATTTCGGCATGCGCATTCTGGCGTATCGCGAACATTTGGACCGAAAGCTGCCCTTTGAGGCAGGCACGGAAAATGGCGGCATACCTTATGGCTGGTGGTTGATGCGTTACGGCCAAAAGCAGTTTCCGCAAGCCCGAATCCTAAACCAGTTCGGCAATCTTTCTGCGATTTTCGGCTGGATTACCCTTCTGGCGCTGATTGCGGCAACTTTCTGTTTCATTATGAGCAAGGCCTGAGAATGAGCGATCACGACGAAATCGAAGACCCGGGTTATGTCGTAGTCACCGAACAATGGTGGCTGGCACGGCCAGAACATCTGTTGGTCTGGGCCCGCTTGCAGGTTACTGAAAGCGGTATCGCTATGGTCTTCGACAGCGCCGGCGACACCCTGACCTATGAAAACGAGGACATTGCGCGGGCTGCGCTAATGGATGCCGATTTCCGTGCCTTTGATGGCATGGACGAGGCGGATGCCGATGAAGTCGGGCTATGGCTGGAAGAGCTTGAACCCCCTCGCGGCGACACCGAAGAAGAACTGCTTCCGCAGATGGTCCGAACCATCGGACCGAGGCACTGACCATGGGCGTCCTGCATGGCAGAAAAGCCCTGGTGTGTGGTGGTTCCGAAGGCATCGGACTGGCCTCGGCACAGGCCTTGGCTGCCCTCGGTGCCGAAGTCACCCTGCTCGCCCGACGCGAAGCGCCACTACGGACTGCTCTTGCTGGTCTTGCTGACACGCACGGTCAACGGCACCGAAAGCTTGTGGCCGACGTGCTTAAGCTCGATGACGTTTTGCCCGACATCAAAAACGTAGGATTCGACATTCTGATCAACAACAGCGCAGGCCCTGCCGGCGGTGCACTACTCGGCGCCAGTGACGACCAACTGCTTGATGTTTTCAAGCAGCACGTACTTGGAAACCAGCAGTTGGTCCGTGCCATCGTACCCGGCATGCAATCCCGTCAATGGGGCCGAATCGTCAACATCATTTCCACTTCGGTCAAAGAACCCATCGCCATGCTTGGGGTCTCCAATACCATTCGCGGCGCCGTTGCCTCATGGGCGAAAACCCTGGCCGGTGAACTTGCCGCGGACGGCATCACCGTCAACAACGTGCTTCCGGGCTACACGCGCACGCAACGGCTTGACCAGATCCTGAAGGAACGCGCTGCGGCAACGGGCAAATCCGAAGAAAGCATCGCCGCCGCCATGCTGGCCACAGTACCGGCAGCGCGTTTCGCCGACGCCAAGGAAGTGGCACATGCCGTGACCTTCCTCTGCCAGCCGCAGTCAGGCTACATCACCGGCATCAATCTGCCGGTTGATGGAGGGCGTACCAAGTCCCTGTAAGGCCCGATTCGGCAACCGGATGCGTTATCCTATGACGGCTAAGGGAGTGCCGATGGAAAAGATCGACCAATGGATCGCCGGAATACCGCAGGCATCATCCGATGCGGCCGTTCTGTCCGTATTCAATCCCGTAACTGGGCTAGCCTACGCCGAATGTCCGCGGGGAAGCGCCGCTGATATCGCCGCCGCCGTGACCGCCGCACAGTCAGCTTTCCCCGTCTGGTCCGCACTCAAAGCCAGCGAACGCGCTCAGTGGCTGAACCTCTTAGCTGATGCCATTGAAGCCCGGGTTGAGGTCTTCAGCCAGTGTGAGAGCCGTGATACCGGCAAGCCACTGGGCCTGGTCCGTGATATCGAAATCCCCCGGGCGATCGCCAATTTCCGCTTCTTCGCGGCTGCCTGTACGCAATCCCTGGATCAGGCCTTCCATCAGGAGGCCGGTCTCAACTACACGCTGCACCAGCCGCTTGGCGTGGTCGGGGTCATCAGCCCCTGGAATCTGCCGCTCTACCTGTTGAGCTGGAAACTTGCGCCGGCGCTGGCTGCCGGCAACTGCGTCATCGCCAAACCCAGCGAAATCACTCCGATGTCTGCAGATCTTCTCGCGCGTACGGCGCAGGAAATCGGTTTTCCGGCAGGCGTATTGAATATCGTGCAAGGCGCCGGCGAAACCGTTGGCGCCGCGCTGGTCGCGCACCCGGAGGTC
>JBEAYK010000265.1:0-3191 GCA_041159305.1 Pseudomonadota bacterium | reverse complement strand
GCGTCACCGGTCCCTGCCGGTCGAGGGCGTGCAGTTTCACCCCGAATCCATCCTGACCCAACACGGCCATGACATGCTGCGCAATTTCCTGCAGCAGCACGCCCCGGAGACGCGCCCATGAATCCGCAAGAAGCCCTGCAACGCATCATCGACCACCGCGAGATTTTCCATGACGAAATGGTCGCGCTGATGCGGCAGATCATGCGTGGCGAAGTGTCCGATGTGATGATTGCCGCCATTCTGACCGGCATGCGCGTGAAGAAGGAAACCATCGGTGAGATCACCGGCGCGGCCCAGGTCATGCGAGAGTTCGCGGTCAAGGTGCCGACCCCGCCTGGCGTCGGTCTGGTCGACATCGTGGGTACCGGCGGTGATGGCGCGCACACCTTCAATATTTCCACAGCCGCGATGTTCGTCGCGGCGGCGGCCGGTGCCCAGATCGCCAAACACGGCAATCGCAGCGTGTCTTCCAAATCCGGCAGCGCCGATGTGCTGGAAGCCCTCGGTGCCGATATCGAATTGACGCCCGAACAGGTCGGCCAATGCCTGAACCGCACCGGCATCGGATTCATGTTTGCACCCAATCACCATCCGGCCATGAAACATGTGGCGGCGGTGCGCCGCGAGATGGGCGTGCGTACCATCTTCAACATCCTCGGTCCGCTGACCAATCCGGCCAATGCGCCGAACGTGCTGATGGGTGTGTTCCATCCCGATCTGGTCGGCATCCAGATCCGCGTGCTGCAGCGCCTCTCCACCCCGATCTGGTCGGCATTCAGATCCGCGTGCTGCAACGTCTCGGCGCCGAACGCGCGCTGGTGGTGTACGGCCGCGATGGGCTCGATGAAATATCCCTGGGCGCGGCCACCCTGGTCGGTGAACTGCGCGGCGGCCAGATCCGCGAGTATGAAATCCATCCAGAGGACTTTGGCCTGGCCATGGCCTCCACACGCAATCTTCGGGTCGAGAACGCCGTCGAATCCAAAGCCATGTTGGAAGCCGCCTTCACAGCCGAGGCCGGCGTCGCGCATGACATCGTCGCGCTCAATGCCGGTGCCGCTTTGTATGTTTCCGGACAGGCCAAGAACATTCCCGATGGCATCGAGAAGGCCCGGGCGGCGATGCACTCCGGTGCGGCTTCCGCCAAAATGCGCCAGTTCATCGACGCCACCCGGAATCTCGGCGGGCGCTGATGGCCGATATCCTGCAACGCATTCTGGCCCGCAAGCACGAGGAAGTCGCGCTTCGCCGGAAGTACGCCTCGCAGGCGCAACTGATTGAACGCTGCAACACCATGCCCGATACGCGCGGCTTCACGGATGCACTGTGCGCCAAGCGCGATGCCGGCCTTCCGGCGGTCATCGCCGAAGTCAAGAAGGCCAGTCCGAGCAAGGGCGTGATCCGCGCACAATTCGATCCGGAGTCGATTGCCCGCAGCTATGCCGGCGCCGGCGCCGCCTGTCTATCGGTGTTGACCGATGTCGACTTTTTCCAGGGCAGCGACATCTATCTGCAGCAGTCGCGGGATGCCTGTGCGTTGCCGGTGCTGCGCAAGGATTTCATCGTCGATGAATACCAGATTTACGAAGCGCGCGTACTGGGTGCCGACTGCGTCCTGCTGATTGCGGCGGCGTTGACCGATGCGCAGCTGCAGAGCTATACCCAGCTGGCCCGTATGCTGCAGATGGATGTGCTATTGGAAGTGCACGACGCCGATGAAATGGCGCGTGCGTTAAAGGCTGATTCTCCGTTGATCGGCATCAACAACCGCAATCTGCGCAGTTTCGAAGTCAGTTTGCAGACGACACTGACATTGAAGGATGCCGTGCCGGACGGCCGTCTGGTGGTTACTGAAAGTGGCATCAAAAACCGGGACGATGTGGCGCTGATGCGCGCCAACGGGATTGATGTGTTCCTGGTGGGCGAGGCGATGATGCGCGCCCAGGATCCGGGCGCCGAATTGCGGGCCTTATTTAGTTAGCGGCTGCCGAACAGGACGATGGTTTTTCCGCGTGCGGTCAGCAGGTTTTTCTGCTGGAGCTGCTTGAGAACGCGGCCGGCCATTTCGCGCGAACAACCGGTGATGCGCGCCAGTTCCTGGCGTGAAACCTTGAGCTGCATGCCATCGGGGTGCCGGATCGCATCCGGTTCGCGGCTGAGGTCGTGCAGGGTGCGCAGGATGCGGTTGGCGACATCCAAGTGTGCGAGCCGGCTGGCCTTACGGCTGGTTTCCAGAAGGCGCTTGGAAATCTGGGCGCCGATGGCAAACATGATTTTAGGGCCTTCCTGGGCAAGCTGGTGGGTGAACAGCTGGCGCAGGGACTCGTAGCCGATTTCAGCCAGTTCGCACGGACCCTTGGTGCGCAAAAGGACCTCCCGGCGTTGGACTTTGAAGAACAGTCCCATTTCACCGATGAATTCGCCGGGGTTGACGTAGCCCAGCACCAGTTCGCGGCCTTCCGGCTCTTCGGTGTTGATAGTCAGGGATCCGCTGATGACGTAGAAGAGTGTGCAGGCTTGATCGCCCGGACGGAAAACATCGGTTTTCGACGGATAGCGGCGCTTGTGGGTATGGCTGAGAAAGGCTTTCAGGGCGACATCATCCATCGCCAGTTCGGTTTTCACCGGCTCGAAAGGGGGTTCGGAGGCGGTCGTATTGAGCTCGGTCATGGATTGCCAGATCTGCGGATTGCTGGCATCAGAATACCCCCGGAGTGCTGTTCAGCTCAAGTGCCATGGGGGCTTTCATGGTGAAAATGCTTGCATTTGGGGGTAGATGTCCGATAATTGCGCCTCACCGCCACTCATATCCAAGGAATACTGCGTTGGTCAAGCCTCTGCCCCGGTTGCGCCTTCAAGGATTCAACAACCTGACGAAATCCTTGAGTTTCAATATCTATGACATCTGCTACGCCGCGTCGGAAGACCAGCGTCAGCGTTATATCGAGTATATCGACGAGGTCTACAACGCCGAGCGTCTGACCCAGATCCTGACCGAAGTGGCCAATATCATCGGCGCCAACATCCTGAACGTGGCACGCCAGGACTACGATCCGCAAGGCGCCTCGGTGACCATTCTCATTTCCGAGGAGCCGGTCATCGACAAGAAGGCTGCCGGCAAGGAGCTGATTTCGGATGCCGTGGTCGCGCATCTGGACAAGTCGCACATCACCGTGCACACCTATCCGGAA
>JBEAYK010000264.1:0-3076 GCA_041159305.1 Pseudomonadota bacterium | reverse complement strand
GACCGCCGCACCGAGATCCGTGCCAGCGAGGAAGATTTGGCTGATCTGGATCTGATCGCCTCCGAAGATGTCGTCGTCACGCTGTCCCATTCGGGCTATGCCAAGCGCCAGATGCCTTCGACCTACCGGGCGCAGAAGCGCGGCGGCAAAGGACGTGCCGCTGCTTCAGTGAAGGATGAGGACTTCATCGAGCGCCTATGGGTAGTCAATACCCATGACACGCTGCTCACCTTCACGTCCGAAGGGCGGGTGTTCTGGCTCAAGGTCTACCAGTTGCCGGATTCCGGTCCGAATTCGCGTGGCCGTCCGATCATCAACTGGATTCCGTTGCAGCCCGGTGAGAAGGTGCAGGCGGTGCTTCCGGTTCGTGAGTTCTCCGATGACCGCTACGTTTTCTTCGCCACACGCAACGGTACCGTCAAGAAAACACCACTGTCGGAATATTCACGTCCGCGTGCCAACGGCATCTGGGCCATCAATCTCGACGAAGGCGATGGTCTGGTCGATGTGCAGATGACTGACGGCAACAAGGACATCATGCTGTTCGGTTCGCATGGCAAGGCCGTGCGCTTCGACGAATCGGAGGTGCGCTCGATGGGCCGCACCGCAACGCGTTCGTGGTCAGCATGGTGGTGGTCGAGGGCGATGGCGATATCCTGACCGCCAGTGAGAATGGGTTCGGCAAGCGTACCGAAGTTTCGGCTTATCCGAAAAAAGGCCGCGGTACCCAGGGCGTCATCGCCATTCAGAGTTCCGACCGTAACGGCCGACTGGTCGGTGCCATCCAGCTGACCGAACTGCAGGAAATACTGCTGATTTCGGATCAGGGCACGATGGTGCGCACCCGTGCCTCGGAAGTTTCCCAGGTCGGTCGGAACGCACAGGGCGTGACCCTGATGCGCGTCGCCGATGATGAGAAACTGATGGCCATCGAGAGCCTGGATGTCATCGAAGATGATGCGGATCCTGAAGTCGGACCCGAAGCCGCTGAATAAGCGATAATACCTCGAACGAAAAACGGCGGGAGTTCCCGCCGTTTTTTTGTCTTTAAGTGCCTCGATTACTTGTAAAGTTTGGCTTTTCCGTCTTTCAGACGCACCATGCTGCCGACTTTGATGCTGTTCAGGGTTTCCTGATGCGCATGTTTGATTTCCCCGTCGCGCATGCGGATGGTGATTTTATATTCCTTGTTGCCTTCGGCGATTTTCTTGCCGGCATAGGCGCCGCCGGCGACACCGGCAACGGTGGCGACAGTCTTGCCTGTGCCCCCGCCGACCTGGTTGCCGAGCAGGCCGCCGGCAACAGCGCCGATGACGGCGCCACCGGTTCCGGATTTGGCGTCACTTACTTTCTCGATGTGGGTGACCACGCCGCATTTGGCGCAGTCGTCCGGCCATTTCACATTGGTATTGGCCGACTTGTCTGTTTGTGCCGCAGCCAGGCCTGCGAAGACCAGCAATACGGCGGTGAACATCAAACGTACGGACTTATTCATCCTGCTCTCCCTATAGTTAAAGTTGTGCCAGAACATGCTCAGCGGAGGATACCGCGAATTCACCCGGTGCCTCGACGAACAGATGGGTAACAATACCATTGTCGGCAATCAATGCGAAGCGCTTGGCGCGCAAACCCATGCCAAATGGGGTAGCGTCCAGTTCCAGACCGAGCGCCTTGGTGAATGCGCCATTGCCGTCGGCCAACATGGCGATGCTTTCGGGTGCGGATTGGCTTTTTGCCCAGGCGCCCATTACGAAGGCATCATTCACGGACAGACAGGCCAGCGCATAACCCTTTGCAGCGAATGCTTCGGCATTCTCGATAAAGCCGGGAAGATGTTTCGCCGAACAGGTCGGCGTGAAAGCACCGGGCACGGCAAACATGACGACGTTTTTTCCGGAGAAGAATTCAGAGGTTTCGATGGCTTGGATGCCGTCTTTGAGGGTGTTGATGGTGATATTGGGAATGGTGTTTCCGATTGCGATTGCCATGTTCAGCCTGTAGGGATTGCGGTAAGGGAATGATAAACTCTTTCTGTCAGCTTTTCGTGAATCGTAGCAAAGGCCACGAAATGCTCCTATGCATGGAGCCAATTTATGGAATTCAAGGATTACTACAAGGCGCTCGGTGTCGAGCCCACGGCCAGCGAAGCCGAAATCAAGACCGCCTACCGGCGGCTGGCACGCAAATACCATCCGGATGTCAGCAAGGAAGCCGGTGCCGAGGAACGCTTCAAGGCGGTCAATGAAGCTTACGAGGTGCTCAAGGATAAGGAGAAACGCACGCAGTACGATCAGCTCAAGGCCAGTGGCTACCGCCCCGGTGAAGAATTCCGGCCACCTCCGGGTTACGGCGGCGGCGGATTCCAGTTTGATTTCAATGAGATGGGCGGCAATGCCGGATTCAGCGACTTCTTCGAATCCCTGTTCGGCGGCACGCGACGAGCGCAAACCCAGCCGCCGGCCGGCAGCCGTGTCCGTTTGGCGATACCCTTGGAGCGTGCTTTTGCCGGGGGCAAACAGAAAATCCGCATCGGTGATCGCACGCTTGAAATCGCCATTCCGGCCGGAATACGCCCCGGACAGACCATCCGTCTTTCCGGGCAGGGTGAGCGTGGCGGCGATCTGATGATCGAAATCAGCTATCACGAGCATCCGGAGTTTGAGTTGGATGGTCAGAACGTGCTGTATACCCTGAGCCTGATGCCCTGGCAGGCGGCCTTGGGTGCGACCGTATCGGTTCCAACGCTGGGTGGTAAGGTTGGACTCAAAGTGCCGCCGGAAACGGACAGCGGCAAACGTTTACGCCTGAAAGGGCGAGGTATGCCGGGTAAGGCTGGTAATGGCGACCAATTGGTCGAAATAGAAATTACGGCGCCAGCGCCGCAAACCGCAGAGCAGAAAGCGCTCTACAAGCGTATGTCGGAACTGTTTCCGGCAGATTAAGCCAGACCGCCGGGCAGGACCTGCTTGATGATTTCAATCAGCTCGTTTTCATTGAAGGGTTTGGTCAGATACGCCTTCGCGCCCTGACGCATGCCCCAGACCTTATCGGTTTCCTGGTCCTTTGTGGTCACCAG
>JBEAYK010000263.1:0-2813 GCA_041159305.1 Pseudomonadota bacterium | reverse complement strand
TGCCGGCATCGCGCGCGTGGTCATCGCCAACATCGATCCCAATCCCGCGGTTTCCGGTGGCGGTATTGCCTTGCTGCGGCAGGCGGGCATCGAGGTCATTGCCGATGTTGTGGCCGAAGAGGGCGAACGCTTGAACGAAGTGTTCTTCCACCGGCAGCTCAGCAGCCTGCCCTTCGTGCATTTGAAATTGGCCAGCACCTTGGACGGCCGCATCGCCATGCCGGACGGGCAATCGCAGTGGATTACCGGCGAGGCCGCGCGTACGCATGCCCATCAGTTGCGGGCCGAGCATGACGCCATCGCCATCGGCGCCGGCACGCTGCGTACCGACAACCCACGCTTGACCGTGCGCCTTCCCGGCTTTGAGCGGCAGCAACCGCAACGCATCATCTTCAGCCGCAGCGGCAAGCTGCCGACCGAGTCCCATGTCTTTACCGATGCCGATGCCGCGCGGACACGGGTATTCACCGGCACGCCGCTGCCGGAAGCGCTGGCGATGCTGGCCAAGGATGGCGTGTGCAACCTATTGCTGGAAGGTGGGGCCGGTCTGGCGGCCTCCTTCCTGCAGGCCGGCCTGGTCCAGCGCGTCAGCCATTACCTGAATCCCAGCTATCTTGGCGATGGATTGCCGGCACTGGCCGGCTACGGTTTAACCGAATTAAGCCATCGTCTTCACTTAAAGCACGTAGAATATAGTCCTCTTGGCGATGATTTGGTCCTCACCGGACGGCTATAACCCTATGTTTACCGGATTGATTCAAACCGTCGGTCGCATCACCCGCCTGACGCCCCACCCCGATGGCACCCGCCTGCAAGTCCATTGCCCGGATCTGGTCGGCAAGATTGCCG
Organism: Pseudomonadota bacterium; assembly: GCA_041159305.1. GTDB lineage: Bacteria > Pseudomonadota > Gammaproteobacteria > Xanthomonadales > Xanthomonadaceae > Arenimonas. The sequence goes on along the minus strand of JBEAYK010000263.1, from coordinate 1,964 downwards.
TGGACGACTCGATCGCCACCAACGGCGTGTGCCTCACTGCCGAGTCCGTTGATGCCGAAGGCTTCAGTGCCTTCGTCATGCCGGTTACCTTGGAAAAAACCGCCCTGGCCGATCTGCATGAAAATGCGCCGGTCAATCTGGAACTGGCCCTGCGTTTCGGCGACCGCCTCGGCGGCCATCTGGTGCAGGGCCACGTCAACGGTATCGGACGCATCCGCGAAATCGCTGAACGCGGCGACAGCTGGTGGATCAGCATAGACGTGCCGACCGCCTTGCGGCGCTACCTGATTCTGGAAGGTTCCATCGCCATCGATGGCATCAGTCTGACCATCGCCGCACTCGACACCGAAGGCCTCAGTGTTTCCATCATCCCGCATACGCTGACCCACACCAATTTGCGCGCCCGCCGAATCGGCGATGCGGTGAACATTGAAGTGGATGTACTGGCGAAAACCATCGAGGGCCTGCTCCGGGCCGACCCGACACTACGCAAGGCGTGGTCTCATCTGGAATCCAATGCATGAACGACATCACCCTGAGCACAATCGAAGAAGCCTTGGCCGAGTTGAAACAGGGCCGCATGCTGATCGTGGTCGACGATGAGAATCGCGAAAACGAAGGCGACCTGCTGATGCCGGCCGAATGCGCGACGCCGGAAGCGATCAATTTCATGATCCGCTACGGCCGCGGTCTGGTGTGCGCACCGATTACCCAGGAGCGCGCCGATCAATTGGATCTGCCTTTGCAGGCCGCACGCAACACTGAAGCCATGCACACCGCCTTTACGGTCAGCATCGACGCCGCCGAAAATGCCAGCACCGGCATCTCCGCCGCCGACCGCGCCCTGTGTTTGAATCTGCTGGCCAATCCGGCCATCGGTGCTGCCGCCTTCAATAAACCGGGGCATATTTTTCCACTGATTGCCCGCGACGGTGGCGTCCTGACCCGTCAAGGTCATACCGAAGCCGCGGTCGACCTGGCGCGTCTTGCCGGCTTCCAACCGGCCGGCGTCATCTGCGAAATCATCAAAGACGACGGCGAGATGGCACGACTGCCGGATTTACGCCTGTTCGCCGCCGAACACGGACTGAAAATCATCGCCATCGCCGATCTGGTGGCCTGGCGTAAACGCCATGAAAACCTCATTAGTGCCGTCGAATCGGCCCCGATGCCGACCGATGCCGGCGATTTCCGCTTCTATGTGTTCCGCTCGGAACTGCTCGGCGAAGAACACATGGCGATGGTGAAAGGACCGCCGGATCGATTAACCGAACCAGGCACGCTGGTCCGCATACATTCCGAATGCTTCACCGGTGATGTGCTTGGCTCGCAACGCTGCGATTGCGGCAGCCAGCTGCAGGATGCCATCGCCCGCATGGAAGTGGCCGGTTCCGGCATCGTCATCTATCTGCGCCAGGAAGGCCGTGGCATCGGACTGTTCAACAAAGTACGTGCCTATCAGTTGCAGGACGCAGGTCTGGATACCGTGGAAGCCAACCTGCGCCTCGGCCTGAAAGCTGGCCAACCAGATCCTCGACCACTTCGGCATCGATGATCTGCGTTTACTGACCAACAATCCCGATAAGCTGGATGCACTGAAGGGTTTCCGGAACCGCCGCATCGCCCGCGAAGAACTGTCGATTCCGGCCAACGGCAACAACCACCACTATCTGCTGACCAAACGCCGCAAGTTCGGTCACCACATCAATTTACCGCCCGCCATCGAGAGCATGTCATGAATTACCAAGGATCCCTGGACGGCGCCGCGCTGCGTATTGCCGTGGTCACCGCCCGCTTTAATGATTTCATCACCGATCGTCTGCAGGCCGGCGCTCTGGATTGCCTGAAGCGTCACGGCGTGGCCGAGGACGCCGTTGATACGGTTGCCGTGCCCGGCGCTTTCGAACTCCCGCTGGTGGCACTGACCCTGGCCGAAACCGGACGCTATCATGCGGTCATCTGTC
>JBEAYK010000024.1:0-9174 GCA_041159305.1 Pseudomonadota bacterium | reverse complement strand
TGCTGTTTCCGCGCGAGCGCGTGATGTTGCTGATTCCGCCGATTCCGATGTCGGCACGCACACTGGTCATTGTTTTCGGTGCGCTATCGCTGCTCATGGGCGTCACCGGTACGGTCGGCGGCATCGCCCACTTCGCCCATCTCGGCGGCATGCTGTTCGGCTGGCTGTTGATCCGCTACTGGCGGGGCCAGTCACCGTTCACCCGTAAACCCAAGGGCCCCTGGGGCGTCTAACGGCTCTTTTTACCAAACAGAGCAAATTCGGCGCCCACCACCAAACGCAAGGCCTCTAATTTACCGGCATCCGATTGTGCGGCGTGCAGCAGACTGGTTTCCAGCAGGGTCGGATAGATCTGACTCAAGCTGCGCATGAACGGTTTCATGTCGATCTGGCTGTCACGTGATCGGAACACGGCCTGTTCATTCGGCGTGTAGACCGACAGGTGGTTTCCGCGGACATCCAGTGACAGCAAGGACACGCAGCCGTCGGTGGAAGTTTCCAGCACAGCGCTGCGCGCGGGCAGGGTGTCATCAATCAGAAATCCGGCACTGCCAGCCCGGCTTTGAAGGAATCGTTCCAGCGCCGTGCGCATGAGCGGATGGCCGCCATGGATGGAATGCCCTTCGCTGAAGTTTTCATCATTGCCGAATCGGCAGGGCGTACTTTTGTCGAATCCAGGCTCAAGTTCCGAAGTTTCGGCATCGAGCAGGAAGACATGTTCCGATACCGGCATGAAACGGCAACCGAAGTGACTCAGAAGCGCAATGGCGAAAAGTTCATAGGCATCCTGATCCAAGGTGTCGGCTTGCAGGGCACGTCGGCGAAGTTCAAACAGATAGGCGGCATCGTATTGGGCAATCAGGAGTCGCAGCGATGCCGGCAGGTGGGGCTGTTCAGGATCAATGCTGCCTTCATGCAGCGTTTCGCCAGCGCAGCAGTAACTCAACGTTCCGCTGCTGTCTTCGGTCACCGCATCAACGGTCCGCACGGCGCCGTCCATCTGGATGCTGTCGCCGATTTCGAAGCGAACACGCAGCAAAGGGGAAGAGGCATGCGTGAAGTGCTTGAGTTCGCCGCAGCCGGTAAAGATGATGTCGGATTGCCGGGCGTCTGCCCTGAGAATCGTCCCCAGTCCCAATTCGGGTTCGGCAGTGGAGATCCAGCGTTGACCAGGCATGATGTTCAGCATCGCCGCATTGTACCGGCTCTGCAAGCGCGGCGCAAAGAAAAAGCCCCCGGATGTGGGGGCTTTTCGGTCTATGGCGCTTGGATTTACCAGATCGCGATTCGATTGCCGCCGCTGCGTACCATGGCATCGCCGGTCTTGCACTGGAAAGCGGTTGCGAAGGCTTCCATGTTCGATGGCGTGCCTATGGCGCGGAACTTGGCCGGAGCGTGCGAATCGGTGACCAGGCGAACCGTCATTTCCTTGTCGGTGTAATTGCGGCGCCAGACCGTTGCCCAGTTCATGAAGAAACGTTGTTCCTGGGTGTAGCCATCGATTGCCTCGATTTTGTTGCTTGCTTGTGCGAGGCGAAGCGCATCCAAAGCCACGGTCAAGCCGCCGAGATCGGCGATATTCTCGCCGAGCGTGAGGTTGCCGTTGACTTTCTTTCCGGGCAACGCCTCATAACCATTGAACTGTTCCACCAACTGGGCGGTCTTTGCCTTGAATCCTTCTGCGTCACTTGGCTGCCACCAGTTGGCGAAACTGCCCTTGGCGTCGAAGCGGGAGCCTTGGTCGTCATAGCCGTGCAGCATTTCGTGGCCGATGACCGCGCCGATGCCGCCGTAGTTGAGTGCCGGATCGGCTTTGGCGTCGAAGAACGGCGGCTGCAGGATGGCGGCGGGGAAAACGATTTCATTCATCAGCGGATTGTAGTAAGCATTGACCGTCTGCGGACTCATGCCCCATTCGGTACGGTCTTTCGGTTTGCCGATTTTGGCCATTTCGTAGGCATGGTTGAATTTCGCGGCGGCCACGATGTTGCCGACATAGCTGTCACGCGAAGTTGCCAGGCCATCCCAGCTGCGCCATTTGTCCGGGTAGCCGATTTTCGGCGTGAAGCTGGACCATTTTTCCAATGCCTTGGTACGTGTTTCCGGGCTCATCCAGGCAAGATTTTCCAGACGTGTTTTGAGCGCGGCGGAAAGGTTAGCGACCAGCTTCTCCATCTCAGCCTTGCTTTCGGCGGGGAAAGCCACATCGACATAAAGCTGGCCGAGCGCTTCACCGGCAGTTCCGTTCACGGTATCCAGCACACGCTTCCACCGGTCTTTCTGCTCCTCTTGGCCACGCAGGGTTTTCCCGTAAAAGGCGAAGTTCTGGTCGGCGAAAGCTTTGCTCAGGTAGGGGGCCAGTCCATCCACGGTGTGGAAACGCAGATAGGCCTTCCAATCGTCCATCGGTACGGAGGCGAACATGCCATCCAAAGTTTTGAAGAAATTCGGGTTGGATAACGAGAACTGTTCAGGCGCGGTGATGGTATTGGCCTGGAAATAGGCGGCCCATTCAAACGCCGGTGTAATCTTGTTGGCATCCGCAATGGATACCGGGTTGTAGTACTTCGAAACGTCACGAGACAGTTCTTCACTGGAATAGCTGACCTTGGCCAGCGCGGTTTCAATGGCGAGTACGGCAGCGGCCTGTTTGGCAGCGGTCGCTTCGTCGGCGCCGGCCAGCTTCAACGTTGCTGCGATGTGCGCTTGATACGCTTCGCGCTCGGCCTTGTGGGTGTCGCCTTCGTAGTAGGTTTTGTCAGGCAGGCCCAGACCGCCCGGCGAGGCATAGGCGATGACTTTGCTGGAGTCCTTGAAATCGGACTCGCCGCCGATGCCGAACAGTGCCATGCGGCCTTCGGAGGCGGATTTACGCAGGTAACCCGGCAGGTCGGCCGGCGAATTAAGCGCGTCGATTTCATCCAGGAACGGCTTGATCGGAGTGATGCCTGCGGCTTCGATGGCTGCTTCGTCCATACCGGTTGCCCAAAGATCGCCGATCAGCTTCTTGGTGCCATCTGCAGCTTTGAGGGCGGCCGCTGCTTCCACAATCTGGCGTTGAGTAGCTAGCGAGCGTTCGCCCAGCATTTCGAAACTTCCCCAGGTAGTGCGGTCGCCCGGAACCGGGTTGGCGGCAAGCCATTTGCCGTTGACGAACTGGTTGAGATCGGTGCATGCCGAGCTGCTGGTATCGAGGTCTGCTACGGCGAAGGCCGGCAGTGGCGGCAACTTGGTCATGTCGATGCTGAATTTTTCTGCATCCGCGGCAGGCTGTTCCTTTTTACAGGCAGACAGGCTAAGCGCGACCGCAACGCTCAAGGACAGCAGTTTCAAGGACTTGTTCATGAAAACTCCACAAATGGGGCGGGGGATAGGCAAAAAATGCACTCCGAGCATACGCTTTTTGGGCGGGCGCCGCGATAGGTCTAAAGTCATGTATGGACTTGCAAGAGTTGGCAGCGGTCTGTTAGTCTAAGGTTGAATTGGTACAGGACTCCCATGCGTATGACGCCCCGTCTCCTGGCCTCTGTGGTTGCTTCAGGCAACCGCCGTAGCCCGTATACATCGTTATTCTTCTTCCGACTCCACGCATGGGGTTCTGGCGCGCAATTTTCCGCCTTGAATCTACCCCCTTGGAGCTCCCATGAAAATCCTTGCTTGTGACGGCATTCATGCCGATGGCCTGACCCTGTTCAAAGAAGCCGGTTTCACCGTTGAAACCAGCGACCCCATCAAAGACCCGGCCGTATTGGCTGAAAAACTGCAGCAGTTCGACGGCATCATGGTGCGGTCGGCAACCCTGATTACTGCCGAATCCCTTGCAAAGGCCGGTCATCTGAAAGTCATCGGCCGTGCCGGTGCCGGTGTTGATACGATTGACGTTGAAGCCGCCACAGCCCGTGGTATCGCGGTCATGAACGCCCCGGATGGCAATACTTTGGCCGCTGCCGAACACGCGGTTTCGCTGCTGTTTTCGATGGCGCGCCATGTGCCGAGAGCCGATGCCGGCATGAAAGCCGGTGAATGGCCGAAAAACGGCTTGACCGGATTCGAACTGGAAGGCAAGCGCCTGGGCGTCATCGGACTGGGCCGCATCGGGGCGACCGTGGCCCGTAAAGCTGCCGGTATCGGCATGGAAGTGGCGGCGTATGATCCGTTCCTGCCCGCATCCGCCTCCGGCCGCATGAGCGTGCCGATGAAGACGCTGGATGAATTACTGGCCTGGTCCGACATCATTACCCTGCACATTCCGCGTACCAAGGAAACCACCAACATCATCGGCGAAGCGCAGATGCGCAAGATGCGCAAAGGCGCCTACCTGATCAATGCCGCCCGCGGCGGTCTGGTGGACGAAGAAGCGCTGGTCAAAGTGCTAGACGAGGGTCACCTTGCCGGGGCCGCGCTCGATACCTTCGTGACCGAGCCCTTGCAGAAGGACTCGCCGCTGCGTGCCCATCCGAAACTGATTCTGACCCCGCATCTGGGCGCTTCGACCTCGGAAGCGCAGCAGGCCGTCAGCACCATTCTCGCCCGGCAGATGATCGATTTCCTGAAGACCGGAGCGGTTGCCGGCTGCGTCAACCTGCCGCCACTCAGTGCCGAAGCCGCCAAGGAGGTCGGGCCGTGGATGCCGCTGATGACCGAACTGGGCAAGTTGGCCAATCGTCTGGTGCCGGCGGCCAGCAGTTTGCACATCACTTACGCGGGACGCACCGAGGCCTTGGATACCCGGCCGCTCAGCCGTCTTCTGGTAGCCGCTATGCTGGGTACGGCTTCCGGCCGGGTGACGCCGGTCAATGCACTGAGCGAGGCCGCCGCCCGCGGTCTGCAGGTTTCGGAAACCCTCGGCGGTGACGGCGATGGCTTCGATCGTCTGCTGCGTATCGAAGTGGCCGGTGAACAGGGCCGTCGCAGCATCGAAGCCACCTTGCACCGTGGTCCGCGCGTGGTCCGTCTGGATGGTGTCGAACTCGATTTCGACCCGGGCGCGCATATTCTGCTGATGAAGAACGAAGACCGCCCCGGCGTCATTGGCCTGCTGGGTTCGAATCTGGGCGCGGCCGGCATCAACATCATCAACTTCTCGCTCGGCGCTACCGGTGATGGCCATGCCATTGCAGCGATTACCGTCGACCGTGAAGTGTCGCAGGCGCAAGTGGCCGGACTGCGCACCATCCCGGGCATCGTGTCCCTGGAAATGTTCTGAGGCGGCCCGGATGAAAATCATACTTGCCCGTCATGGCGAAACCCCGTGGAATGCCGCCGGTCGATACCAAGGCCAGATTGACATACCGCTTTCGGAAACCGGTGAAACGCAGGCGGCCAAGCTTGGCGAACGCCTGCGCGATGTGCCGATTACCCGCGCCGTCAGCTCGCAACTGGCCCGCGCGCGGGCAACAGCGGAGGCGGCGCTAGGTGAAAGCCGCAAACCCATGCTTCAGATCGATCCGCGCTTGCAGGAAATCGCGCACGGTGATTGGGAAGGTCTGCTGGCCCAGGAGATTGCCGAACGCGATCCGGTCACTTTCCAGGCCTGGCGGGAAGCACCACAGACCGTGCAGATGCCGAACGGCGAGAACCTGCAGCAGGTGCTGGACCGCGCCTGGGAAGGCCTTGTTGCCGCATGTGATGGATTGGGCAAGGACGATACGCTGCTGGTCGTCGCGCATGATGCGGTCAACCGCGTCTTGCTGTGCCGGATTCTCGGTCTGGGCCTGGATCGCCTCTGGTCGTTCCGGCAGGCGCCGACCACGCTCAATTTGCTGGAAGGCGATGATGTGGACAATCTGGCGGTTGTACGCTTGAATGATTGCCAACACCATACGCCGCTGTTCGGCGAGGCCCTGCACCGCGCTCTGTGATGAAACGTTCGCTCGATCAATGGCTGGCTTATCAGCTCGACACCCATCCGCAGTCAATCGCGATGGGGCTGGAGCGGGTCCGTCTGGTGGCGGAACGCTTGCAGCTGCTGAGCTTGCCATGTCCGGTGATTACCGTCGGTGGCACCAACGGCAAGGGCTCCACGGTCGCCTATATTGAATCCATTGCGCGGGCATCGGGATGCCGGGTTGGGGCCTTTACTTCACCGCATTTTTTACGCTACAACGAACGTATCCGAATCGAGGGCGCGGAGGTTTCCGATGCCGATCTGGTCAGTGCTTTCGAAGCCATCGAAGCGGCGCGGGCGGAAATCCCCCTGACGTATTTTGAGTTCGGCACCTTGGCGGCCTTGTTCCTGTTTGCCCGTGCCGGCCTGGACCTGGCGATATTGGAAGTGGGCCTGGGCGGTCGTCTGGATGCGGTCAACATCATCGATGCCGATGTTGCGGTGATTACCACCGTCGATCTGGATCATCAGGCTTATCTGGGCAATGATCGCGAGAGCATCGGTTTCGAGAAAGCCGGCATCATGCGGGCCGGCCGCCCCTGTATTTTGGGCGAAAAAGACCCGCCGACTTCAGTGCTTCGGCATGCCTATGAAAACGGCGTGTACTGCATCCGCGCCTACAGCGATTACTTGATTGACCGGTTCGACGCACATTGGGTCTGGCGCGAACCCGGCTTCAGCCTTGAATTGCCTTATCCGCAATTAATAGCGCCGGCACAGATCCAGAATGCCGCCTGCGCGATAGCGGCACTGCGGGCCTCCGCCTTGAGCATCCCAGATGACGCTTGGGCGGCCGGAGTGGCGGGTGCCACGGTAACCGGACGCTTGCAGTGCTGGCGGACCGATCCGGAAGTGATTCTGGATGTTGCCCATAATCCCCAATCCGTTGCGCAGCTGGCAGCATGGCTGCAGATGCACCCGAAGCCGACGGTAGCGGTTTTCAGCGCCTTGAAAGACAAGGATATCGCCGACATGCTGGTACAACTCGCACCGCATATCGCGTTTTGGCACGTAGCCGTACTGAGCGAGCCGTCGGACCGGGTGCTGACGGCCGAGGGCTGGCAGCTGCAACTTTCGCCGGTTTTGCCTTCAGCGGGCTACCGCATCCATGCCGATGTGGCTACCGCCTATGCTTCGGCATTGGCAGAAAACAGCGGCCAGCGCATTCTGGTATTCGGCTCGTTCCATACTCTGGAAGCTGTGATGCGCCTCCCGCAGCCGGAGGCAGTCGGAGTATAATTGGCGCTTCCACCGGAGGTTCACATGGAAGCACCGTTGAAGCAACGCCTGATCGGCGCCGTCGTCCTGGCGGCACTCGCACTCATCTTCGTGCCGATGCTGCTCAGAAGCCCCGATGTACGTGATCCGGACAGCGCCGATGTGTCGCTGAACATTCCCGATGAGCCCGATGCCGATGGCATCAAGACCATTGACATTCCCCTCGATCAACCCGCAGCTGTCGCTCCTACGGAGCTGCCGGTTTCTACCGACCTTGAGCCGATTCCCGTCGTCGATGAGGCTGCTGTCGCTGCCGGTCAGTATGCCGTGGTTATCAACGTGGCCGATGAAGCCGAGGCCAAAGCCATTGCTGAAGGCCTGAAAGCGCAGAAGTTGGTTCCGCTCATCCAGAGCAATGGTCAGCGTTTCCGTATCCGGATCGGACCCTATGAAAGCCGCGATCTGGCAGAGGCTGCACGTCTGCGCAGCACTGCAGTCGTTTCCGGAGGCACCGTGGTGGCCATGGATGCGGTGGGCCCAAGCCAAACCGGAGCTGCGTCCACGCCGGCTTCTTCCTCCGCACCGGTCCCGGTACCGGCCAAAACAGCCGATGCCGTCGCGGCTGCTGCTCCGGCGGCGGCTGCAAGTAAGCCCGCCATTGCCCCGGTACCCGAAAAGGTAGCCAAGGTGGAACCGGCAGCTGACGGCAAGGGGTTCGCGGTTCAGATCGGCGCCCCTGCCAGCGAGCAGGCCGCCCAGACTCTGCGTGATAAAGCACGTGCCGCCGGTTTCAACAGCTATATCCAGCCGGTCGAGACTGACTCGGGGCGCCGTTACCGCGTCCGGATTGGTCCGGAACACACCCGCGAGGCCGCCAACGCCTTGTTGGCGACGGTCAAGCAAAAAACCGGCATCGACGGCATTGTGGTCAAGCATCCCTAAAAAGGTTTTTTTATGTGCGGAATACTCGGAATTGTCGGTACCACGGATGTTGCCGCAGCGTTGTATGACGGACTCACCGTGCTGCAGCACCGGGGGCAGGACGCAGCCGGCATTGCCACCGTTTCCGGTCAGCGCATCAATCTGCACAAGGGCAATGGACTGGTCAGTGACGTGTTCGGACCGCAGCAGATGGCCCTGCTGCGCGGCCATGTCGGCATCGGCCATTGCCGTTATCCCACCGCCGGTTCCTCCGGCAGCGATGAGGCTCAGCCGTTTTATGCCAATGCTCCGTTCGGGCTGTCGCTGGCGCATAACGGCAATCTGACCAATACCGAAACCCTGCGCCGTGAAGTCTCCGAGCAGGATCATCGGCACATCAATACCCAGTCCGATTCCGAAGTGTTGCTGAACGTGCTCGCCCATGAATTGCTGGAGCAGGGTCCGTTGAGCCCGCAATCGGCGCTGAAAGCGGTGGAAGGCGTGCACCGCCGCGTTTCCGGCGGCTATTCGGTGGTGGCGACCGTGATGGGCCTGGGATTGTTGGCATTCCGCGATCCCAATGGCATCCGCCCGCTGGTGCTCGGCAAGCGTGAAACCTTGCTGACCGATGAGTATGCGGTGGCGTCCGAATCGGTCGCGCTCGATATCCTGGGATTCACCCGTTTGCGCGATATCGCCCCAGGTGAAGCAGTGGTGATTACCGATGATGGCAAGCTGTTCACCCATCAGGCGGCGCCAGGACACAAACACACGCCGTGTATTTTTGAATTCGTCTATTTCGCCCGTCCCGACTCGATGATGGACGATATCTCCGTGCATAAGGCGCGTATGCGTATGGGCGTCAAGCTCGGTGAAAAAATTCTGCGTCTGCGTCCGGACCACGACATCGATACGGTGATACCGATTCCCGACACCTCGCGCGATGCCGCGTTGGAAATCGCCAGTATGCTGGGCGTAAAATACCGCGAAGGCTTCATCAAGAACCGCTACATCGGCCGCACCTTCATCATGCCCGGCCAGAGCCAGCGTGTGCAGTCGGTCAAGCGCAAACTCAATCCGATTCCCTTGGAGTTCAAAGATCGCGTGGTGCTGTTGGTCGATGACTCCATCGTGCGCGGCACGACCTC
>JBEAYK010000023.1:0-8681 GCA_041159305.1 Pseudomonadota bacterium | reverse complement strand
CGCGAATGCGCGGTGATGGTTCTGGAAAGCGCGCAGGATTATCGGCTGCGCACCCTGAGCCAGGCGCGCACCTATGCGCTTACGGCCGATGCCGACAGCAGGACGCTGCTTGCCGAGCAGTACCGACGGCTGAGCGGGCGTGCGCCTCTGGCGGGGTTCATCGAAATCAATCAGCGTGACATTCCCGCGCTTGCGCTGAGTCCGGGCGTCGCCTGGTTCACGTTCGATGCGTTGTGCAACGGGCCGCGTTCGAGTGCCGATTACATCGAAATCGCCCGCGATTTCCATACGGTGTTGTTGTCGGATGTGCCGCTCTTCAATGAGAGCAACGAAGATGCCGCGCGACGGTTCGTCTATCTGATCGACGAACTGTACGACCGTCATGTGAATCTGTTGTTGAGCGCCGCCGCCGAGCCGTTATCGCTTTATGCCGGTCACCGCCTTCAGCGCGAATTCGAGCGTACGGCCTCACGCCTGATTGAAATGCAATCGGAAGCCTATCTGGCCAGCGAACACCGGCCCTGATCGGCCGTATTGCGTGCTCGGTCACAGAAAGCCGACGCGCGGCACCGCGCCGTTTTTCCCTGTGATAGCATGGCAGAAGCCATCTGTGGAGAGCTTCTATGCGTCTGAACTTCTTTGTCCTCGCCGTGACCGCAGCACTGCTGTCGCCCACCACCGTGCACGCCGTCGATGTCGAAGCCTGGGCCAAGCCAGTTGATGCTAAGGTGCTGGAATGGCGCCGTGATTTCCACCAGTTCCCCGAGCTCGGCAACCGCGAGTTCCGAACCTCCAAGCGTGTCGCCGAACATCTGCGCAGCCTTGGTCTGGAAGTGACCACCGGCGTCGCGCACACCGGCGTCATTGCGGTGCTGAAAGGCGGCAAGCCCGGCAAGCGCATCGCCCTGCGCGCCGACATGGATGCGTTGCCGGTCACCGAAAGCTCCGGCCTTCCGTTCCAGTCCAAACAGACCGCCGAATTCCGCGGCGAAAAGGTCGGCGTGATGCACGCCTGTGGCCATGATTCACACACGGCCATTTTGATGGGCGTGGCCGAGGCCATGGCCAAAAACAAAGCCGAGATTGCCGGCGACGTTCTGTTTATTTTCCAGCCGGCCGAAGAAGGTCCGCCCGATGGCGAAACCGGCGGCGCCGACCAGATGTTGGCGGAAGGCATTTTCAAATCCTTTAAACCGGAAGCGGTGTTCGGCCTGCATGTGTTTTCCACGCTCAATGCCGGCCAGCTCGGCTATCGTTCCGGCCCGCTGATGGCCGCTTCCGACCGCTTCAATATCGTGGTCAAGGGCCGACAGACGCACGGTTCGCGCCCTTGGGGCGGCGTTGATCCGATCGTGGCCGCCGCGGAAATCGTGTCCAGTGCGCAGTCCATCGTGTCGCGCCGGCAGAACTTGACCAAACAGCCGGTGGTCGTAAGTTTCGGCGCCATCAAGGGCGGTATCCGTTACAACATCATTCCGGATTCGGTGGAGCTGATCGGCACCATCCGGACTTTCGACGATGACATGCGCGCGCAGGTGTTCAAGGATCTGGCCAATGTCGCCGAACACGTGGCCGCCGCCCACGGCGCCACGGTCGTCGCCAAGATTCCGGATACCGTCGGCAACCCGGTCACCGTCAACGATCCGGCCCTGACCGCCAAAGTGCTGCCGAGCCTGCAGAAAGTTGCCGGCAAAGATGTCGTGGAAATGACCCTGACCACCGGCGCCGAGGATTTCGCCTATTACGCCAAGGAGGTGCCGGGCTTCTTCTTCTTCGTCGGTGCCACGCCGAAAGGCCAGGATCCGAATACCGCCCCGAGCAACCACTCCCCGCAGTTCTTTTTGGACGAATCCGCGCTGCCGCTCGGTACCCGCGCCCTGCTGCAGATCAGCCTCGATTATCTGGCCGGGACACCCTGATGTTCGAAGACAGTCTTCTCGGTAAGCCGGCCGAATACACCGGCCGCTATGATCCGCGCCTGCTGTTTCCCATCCCGCGCGCCGATGCCCGAGAAGGCCTGGGCATCCTCGAACCGTTGCCGTTCTTGGGTCAGGACATCTGGAATGCCTATGAATTGAGCTGGTTGGATAAATCCGGCCGGCCGCGCGCCGGTCTTGCCGAAATCGTGGTGCGTGCCGACTCCAGCCACATCATCGAATCGAAAAGCTTCAAGCTCTATCTCAACAGTTTCAACCAGACGCGCGTCGGCGACAGCGAGCGTCTGCGCCAGATGCTGGTGCAGGATCTGTCCGAGGCCTGCGGTGCGCCGGTTAACGTAACGATTCTGCCGGCGACCGCCAATCACGCCTTCCCCATCGATCTGTTCAATGGGGAGGTCATCGACGATCTGGAAGTCGACATCAATTATTACGGTCCGCCGGAACCGCTCTATCTTTCAGTCAGCGGCGACAACCAGATCAGCGAGTCGCTGGTCAGTCATGTGTTCCGCTCCAACTGTCCGGTCACCAACCAGCCGGATTGGGCCAGCATTCAGATCCGTTACCTCGGCCGCCGCATCGAGCGCGAAGGCCTGCTCCGCTATCTGGTGTCCTACCGCACCCACAACGGCTTCCATGAAAACTGCATCGAGCACATCTTCATGGATCTGATGCGGCAGTGCCGGCCCATGCAGCTGTCGATATACGGCCGTTTCACCCGGCGTGGCGGACTCGACATCAACCCCTACCGCTGCACCGAAGGCATGGGCATGCCAGGCAATATCCGGCTGATCCGGCAGTAGCCGCTCAGCGGTCGCGGCTGCCCAGATAGCGGTCGATTTCAATGCTGTTGTGCCAATGCAGCAAACCGGTTCCGGCGGTAATCACGCCGAGCACTGCCGAAAGAACGATGAAAGCGATGTTCATGACGCGGCCTCCTTTGAGGATTCCCTGCCATTCGGCGCGCATCGGCTAGAGCATACAATCCAATCTGAATGCCTGACCGGCGCCCTGGCCGAAATCCGGTCTGAACTCCGTTATCATGGAATGCCCTGTCCCTGATGTTCAATGACCATGTTCAAAGTGATTGCCGCGCTTGCCAGCGCCCTGTTCATCAATTCCGTCTTTGCCGCCGACACCGTCAATTACCAATTACGTATCAGCAATGCCGCCCAGCATACCGCCGAGGTCAGTGCCCGCTTCCCGGCCAGCGCCAAAGCCGACCCCGTCGTGCAGTTGCCCAACTGGCGTACCGGCCGTTATGAAATCCTGCCACTGGCCAATGGCCTGCGTCATGTCGCCGCGAAAACCGCCGATGGCAAGAGCGTGCCGATCCGCAAAACCGACAAGGCGACTTGGCAGCTCGATCTGCCGGCCGGCGTGCCCTACACAGTGTCCTATGAGTTGTACGCCAACGAGCTCGGCCTGCGAACCCGCCACATCGATGATTCCCATGCCTATCTGAATGCCAGCGCGGTATTCGTGTACAGTCCGGAGTTCCGCGCCAATCCGATAACGGTCTCGCTCTCGGTGCCGGACGGCTGGCAATCGCGCTCGGGCATGTCCCCGGGGAACTGCGGTCATTGTTTTACTGCCGCCGATTACGATGTGCTGACCGATTCGCCGATTGAAACCGGCATCCACCGCTTCTACAAAACCACGGTCGATGGCAGGCCGATCGAACTGGTGATCTGGGGCAATGGCAATCACGATGGCGAAGCCATGCTGAAGGATTTCGCGGCGATCAGCAAAACCACCAACGCATTGTTCGGCAGCACTCCCTATGACCGCTATCTATACATCGTGCATGCTACCGACGGCGCCCGTGGCGCCACCGAGCATTTGAATTCCACGATTATCCAGGTCGAGCGCTGGAGTTTCCAGCCGCGCAGCGAATACCTGAAGTTCGCGCGCACCGCCGCCCATGAATTTTTCCACACCTGGAACGTGAAAGCGTATCGGCCCTCCGAAATGGTGCCGTACGATTACCAGAAGGAAAGCCCCACCAACCTGCTCTGGATTTCCGAAGGCCATACCAGCTACTTCGAGAACCTGATTGTCCTGCGCGCCGGCGTGCAGGACGAGAAGCAGTATCTGGGCGATGTCTCCAACACGCTGGATGTCTATCTGCGTACGCCGGGGCGTTTCGAACAGAGCGCCAACGAATCGAGTTTCGATGAATGGATCCAGCCGGACGGCGACCGTCACGCCAATGCCTCGGTCAGCATTTATCCGAAAGGCGAAATGCTCGGTTTGACCATGGACCTGATTCTGCGCAAGGAAAGCGGCGGCCAAAAAAGTCTGGCCGATGTGCACCGCGGGCTCTGGCAGAAACATAAAGTCTCCCAAGGCGGCTTTACTGAAGCCGATGTGCTGGCGCTGCTGCAACAGGTGTCCGGCCGAAGCTGGCAGGATTTCTGGAACCGCTATGTGGTCGGCACCGAAGAGCTGCCGCTGCTGGCGCTGCTGAAAGACGCCGGAGTCGATTTCGTGGCTGACAAGAAACCCGATGACGGCAAGCCGTTCTATGCCTGGGGCTTGAGCGTTGCGCCGGGCGATGATGGTGCTTACGCCAAAGTGACGGCAGTGGAAAAAGACGGTCCGGCCTGGAAAGCGGGCATCACTGCCGGCGATACCCTGATTGCGGTCAATGGCAACCGATTGAGTGCGAAGAATTTCGCGGCCCGCAGCCAGCAGTTCGGCGGCGGCGCGCTGACTGTTGATTATTTCCGCCGGGACGCCAAGGTCAGTACCGCGCTCACGCCGAAAACCCAGGATGGCGCCGGCATGAAACTTCAGTTCACCGAGAAGCCAAGCGCCGCACAGCTGGCCCTGCGCAAGGCCTGGCTAGGCAGGTAAAAGCGGATGAATCCGCCGCAGCGCTCAGGGCAGGGCCGGAGCCGGACCCATCATGGCGCGGACCTCGACCAGCGGTTGTTGGGTCACCAGAATCAGGCCCGGTCGGTCGAGCGCGATGATCAAGGCCAGCATGATGCCGAATGAACTGGCCAGTATCGCTGTGGCTTTGGACCGCTTGGAGCCGGAGATACCGGCCTGATAGCCGAGCGCCACCATGCCGATGACGATCAGGCTGAACAGCGTCAGCCAGATGGAAGCATGTACCCGCGAATGCACGCCGATTACCATGCGTAACTGCTGCAGGCTGAACATCTGGTTGAGCGCGTCGATATACATGGCGCCGATATCGGAGTTCATGTCGCGCCGGCCGTTGATCACCGCGCCGTCCCACAGCCTGGCTTGGATGGCGCGCGCCTCCGTCAACGATTTTTCAACATCCCGCATGTTCAGGCCGCGCGCGCGCTGGACCGCGAATGGCAAAGCGATGCGCAGGTCGGTGTAGCGGCGGAGCATGTTCTTGGCCTCACGGGCTTCGGCGTCCGGCAGGAAGTCCGAGCGCTGGTAGACGGTCCAGATCACATTGGCCTCTTCGCGGACCAGTTCCTTCTTGCTGTCGTAGCGGTCGTGCACGATGCCGAAGGTGAACGCCAGTACGAAAGCGGTCAGTCCCAACACGGCACCGGCCATTGCCGTAACCGGCGACTCCAATTCGTGGTCGTTGCGCTTGAAGGCATTGTTGCCGAAGCGGTAGCCGACATCCATCAAGACGATGATCAACAGGATGGAAAGGGCCAGCACGCCCCAAATCGGTATGGAGTCCATCATCGTTGCAGCATCCTATGGTTAAGCGTGCGGCCGGCACGAAGGTAAGATTTCAATTTATGCGCGTCAAAGACATACGTCAATCCCTGTTGAAACTGCCGGTCTGTGCAACCACCTCGGAAAGCGCCAGTCTTTCCACCTCGCTCAGATGCGGGTTCCAGGTGTCCATCAACAGGATGACACGCGGCGCGCTGCTGCGGTTCCAGGCTTCGTGCAGATAGGTGTCGTCGAAAGCGAAGCAGGTGCCGGCCTTGCCGGGAATTTCGGTATCGAGTACTTTCAGCGCGCAATCTTCGGGTACGATCAGCGGCAGATGTACCACCGAACGGATGTTGCTGGTGCCGTAATGCGGCAGGATATGGCTGCCGGCACCGAGCACGGAGAAACAGATTTCCGGCGCGTGATCGGTGATACGCACCAGCGGTAGTGATTCCAGCGCCGCCGACGTCTTCGGACAGGCCGCATGGCCCGCATCGTAGCGTATGCCGTGGCGGTAAAAGAAGTAGGCATCCCAGGCCGGTTGGGCGCCGCCCAGATAATCGGCCGCGCGGTCGTTCTCGCCCAGCGCCAGAAACGGCGACAGCCCTTCCTGTGCTTCCAGCACGGCCGCCGCTTCGGCGCGGATATCGGCAAAAGCCGCTTCCAGCGCTTCGAACCAGGGAAACAGATCGCGCGCGAACACGGGCGTGTCCGGCAATCCGGGGAAATACAGGAAGGTCGGTTGCTGTTTCGGGTTCGGCGATTGCACCGTATCGAAACCGAGCATGCCGCGAACGGCGAGTTCGACACGCTGCAGTCCGTCTGCCGGGAAGCGGGCGCGCAGCGGTGTCATCAAGGCGTCATGGATTTCGTTCCGGCCGCGGTTTGCAACCGTGATTGCATGCGCGATGGGTTCCGCCAGCCACGGCGGCGTTGTGGCATCATCCAGCCAGAGCCCGGCGCGTTGCGCCTCGCTCAGCGCCTGCAGATAGGTTTTGGTCGCTTCGTCATGGCGGTCCTGGCGCTCCAGACATTGACCCAGATGCAGACGCGCGGCGTGCATCGCCGGCGCCAGTTGCAGGCACTGCGCGAAGGCCGACGAGGCTTCCGGCCAGTGTTCCAATGCCATATGGGCCAGACCGAGGTTGCGCCAGAGCGCGGCCTTGGCCGGCGCCACGCGCACGGCCACCGTCAGATGTTCGAGCGCGGTTTCCGGTTTGCCGGACTGCATGGCGGTGCGCGCCAGATGCGTGCGCGCCTCGATGTTGAAAGCATCGTTTTCCAGCACCAGTGCGAAGGCTTTATCCGCCTGGACATCGCCGTTTTCGGCGTAGCGCCGCGCCTGTTCCAGCAGGGCAAGGGTCATGGCTGACATGCTTATTCCTTGACCGCTTCGATGAACAATGAATAGTGGCGACCGCCGTGCGTGGCGCTGGCGACCTGACTGTGTTCGTCCACGCGCAGCGCGTCGTGGCTGCTGGCCATGAACGCCGAAGGCACAATGGTCTTGAAGCCGGCGCGCTGCAGGGCCCGCGTCAGTGTCTCGTGGTCGTAACCGAATTTATGCGCTTCGAACAGCCAGGCCGGATCCGGTCCGGCACCGGCGTAGGCCAGGAAGTGTTCCAGGCGTGTGGCTTGGCCGTCGCCTGCGCCCCAGTGTTCGACGCGGTCGCGGAAAAATCCGGTATCGCCATCCTGATAGGCGGCGATGCATTGCGCGATATCCGGCACCACGATGCGCACCACACCGCCGGGCTCGAGAATGCGGTGGATGTCCTGCAGCAGCGCCATGGCGTCAGTGGGATAAAACAGATGTTCAAGCAGGTGTGAAAGAAATACATAACGGCATTGTCCGTCCACGAAGGGCAGCCCCCAGAGCACATTGGTCGACAGCTGCGCCGGGAATATATCGAGGTTGATCCAGCCATCGAGCACGTAAGGGCCGCTGCCGATATGCAGTTGCAGACCGCGACTGTGCTGGTCCACACCCAGGCCTTGCAGTTGTTGCATCAAATACGGGCCGCGAAGACCCTGCAGATCGGCACGCAGCTGTTCGATTAGCTGTTGGATCTGCATCAAACGTATGTTGACGGGCGTCGTGCCACGGGCCTTGGCAACGTGCTCGGGAAACGGTCCGAGACCGGACAGATCGCAGGCCAGTTCGAACACCGACTGCATCATCGCCTTGCTGAGCTGCCGGTTGCGTTCGGTCAATGCCGCGAATTCGTCCATGTCAGAACAGGAAATAGGTGGACAGGATGTATTTGTCATTACTCACCGGCTTCTGGCCGATGTGCTGGAACATCCAGTAGGGAGGGAAAATCACCAAGCGCCCGGCTTTGGCTTGCACGGTGATGTCGAGCTCGGGAAACTCGGTGCCACCGCCGACTTCGACATTGTTCAAATACCAGAGAAACACCAAGTAGCGGTGCGCGACCTGGCCGATTGAATCGAAATGCAGCTGGAAGCGTTCTTCGCCGGTAGTGCGGTAACGCTTCATCACCAGTTCGCTGATTTTATCGGTCATCGGTATCGGAATCGGCAGCTTCAGCGCATCGTTGTACAGCGCTGCATGCCGGTGCATGTTTTCCAGAATCATCACCCGGAATGCCGCATCCGACAGCGGATCCAGGTTCAGTTCGGTCCAGCCGCTGTCCTCATGGCCGGGGCGGACGCCACGTCCGTTCGGACGCTGGAAGCGCGCCAGGGCATGGAAGGAGTCCAGCATTTTTTGGCACAGCTCCGGGCTGAACGCGCCATCGAACACCTGGATGTGGCGGCTCAAGCGGTCGGTTTCGATCGGCGTGTTCACGGTAAACTAGTCTTCCCAATAGGCTCTGACAATCATAACTCCTTTCCCATGACCGAAGCGCCACCGCCTTTGCCGAGTCTGCCGGAAGCCTATCAGGCGCTGGCGTCGGGACGCACCGCTGACGTGCTGGCCTGGGCTGGGCGCGCTCCGACCGAGGGTGTGGCGGCCCTGCCCTGGAAAGCCCTGCGTGCGGTCGCCTTGAGTCTCTCGCAGCGTCCGCAGGACGCGCTGCCGGAATACCAGTGGCTTTGCGCGAATGAGCCCGGCAATCC
>JBEAYK010000262.1:0-2515 GCA_041159305.1 Pseudomonadota bacterium | reverse complement strand
TCGCCCTGCGGTAAGCTAGTGGCATGACAACCATCGCCGCGGCCCTCCGTGAGGCCATCGGATCCCAGCCACAGGGCATGGACCGCACCGACGCCGAGTATCTGCTGGCGCATGTCTTGGAGCGCCCGCGTGCCTGGCTGTATGCGCACGCGGACGATGAGCTTACCCCCGAGTTGTTGGCCGAATTCCGGGTTTTGCAGGCTCGGCGCGGGGCCGGAGAACCGGTGGCCTATCTGACCGGCCACCGCGGCTTTTGGTCGCTTGACCTGAAAGTCAATGCCGATACGCTGATTCCGCGGCCCGAAACCGAACGCTTGGTCGAGTTGGCCTTGGCCTTCCTGCATCCCGGCCGTCCGGCCGCAGTACTCGATCTTGGAACCGGTTCCGGCGCTGTGGCCCTCGCCATTGCCAGCGAGCGGCCATTGAGTCAAGTCACGGCTGTCGACATCTCACCGGCCGCGCTCGCCGTCGCTTCAGCCAATGGCCGGCAACTGCGGCTCGCAAATGTTTTTTTTGAACACGGCGATTGGTTCAGCAGCCTTGGCGGCCGCCGCTTCGATGTGATTGTGAGCAATCCGCCTTACATCGAGAACGATGATGTCCATCTGAGCCTGGGAGATCTGCGCTTCGAGCCGCGTTCAGCCTTGGCTTCCGGCCCGGATGGATTGGACGATATCCGCGTCATTGCGGCTCAGGCTGGCCAACATCTTCTGCCTGGCGGCTGGTTGTTGCTGGAGCACGGCTGGCAACAGGGGGCTCCGGTGCGTGCGTTACTTGAAGGCGCCGGATTCACCGAGGTGCAAACGGAACCCGATCTGGAAGGACGCGACCGCGTCAGTCTGGGGCGCCTTGGTTAAAGCCAGCGTGCCGTAATGGCGGCGAGTATGCCCTTGCTGTCGATACCGGCTTCAGCCAGTAATTCTTCTCGAGTGGCGTGTTCCTGATAGTGATCGGGCAGGCCCAATTGCAGGAGGTCAACAGCGATGCCCTCAGCCCGGAAGAATTCACTGACGGCACTGCCGGCACCGCCCATGACGGCATTGTCTTCGATGGTAACGAAACGGGCATGGCTTCCGGCCAATTCACACAGCAGGGCTTCATCCAAAGGTTTGACGAAACGCATGTCGACCAAGGTTGCATCGAGGCTTTCGGCAATCTTTGCCGCAGCCGGCAGTACGCTGCCGAAAGCGAGCAGCGCCAGTGTGTTGCCGCGGCGCACGACGTGTGCCTTGCCGAGGGGTAGGGTGTCGAGATCCTTGCCTGCAGCGATGCCGGTGCCGGAGCCACGCGGATAGCGCACGGCGGCAGGGCCCGGGTGGTGGAACCCGGTACTTAGCATCAACCGGCATTCGCGCTCATCCGAAGGCGTCATGATCACCATGTTCGGGATGCAACGCAGGAAGCTGAGATCGAAGCTGCCGGAGTGGGTGGCGCCGTCTGGGCCGACCAGACCGGCGCGGTCGATGGCGAACAGCACATCCAGATTTTGCAATGCCACGTCATGGATCAGTTGGTCATAGGCGCGTTGCAGGAAGCTTGAATAAATCGCCACTACCGGCTTCGCGCCCTCGCAGGCCAGGCCGGCGGCAAAGGTCACGGCATGCTGTTCGGCGATGGCGGTGTCGAAATAACGCAGCGGGAATTCCTGTGAGAAACGCACCAGTCCGGACCCTTCGCGCATGGCCGGGGTGATGCCCATCAGTTTCGGATCGGCGACGGCCATGTCGCACAGCCAGTCACCGAACACCGAGGTATAGGTCGGTTTGCCCGGCGCCTTCTTCTGCACGCCGATGCTGGGATCGAACGGAGAGACTGCGTGGTACTCGATCTGATCACCTTCGGCCGGGTTGTAGCCCTTGCCCTTGGTCGTCATGACATGCAGCAGCTGCGGGCCTTTCAATTCCTTGCAGGTTTTCAAGGCATTCAGCAGAGCCGGCAGGTCATGGCCGTCAATCGGGCCGTTGTAATGGAAGCCCATTTCCTCGAACAATGTGGAGGGTACGAACATGCCTTTCCAGTGTTCCTCCCAGCGCCGGACGAATTTTGCGGCCGGTTTGTTTTTATCACCGAGGATTTTCTTGCCGCCTTCGCGCACCGCATTCAGAGTCCGGCTGGCCATCATCTTGCCGAGCATTTTGGTCATGCCGCCGACGTTTTCGGAAATCGACATCTGGTTGTCGTTGAGGATGACCAGCACATCCGGTTCCGGATCCATGCCGCCGGCGTGATTGAGGGCCTCGAAAGCCATGCCGGCGGTCATTGCGCCGTCACCGATCACGGCAACGAAGCGGCGGTTTTCGCCGGCGCGTTGCGCGGCCACGGCCATGCCGAGCGCGGCGGAGATGGATGTCGAGGAATGGCCGACGCCAAAAGTGTCGTAAGAGCTTTCTTCGCGGCGTGGGAATGGTGCCACGCCGTCCTTTTTCTTCACGGTATGGATGGTTTCGGCGCGACCGGTCAGGATTTTATGCGGATAACATTGGTGACCGACATCCCAGACCAACTTGTCGTCGGG
>JBEAYK010000261.1:0-4034 GCA_041159305.1 Pseudomonadota bacterium | reverse complement strand
CGCGAATTGGCCATCGAAGCGCTCAAGATTTCCGCGCTGGGTCTGAAGAACCGGCGCCGTCTGAACCGGCACGGTGATGATGAGGCGCTGTTCCTGCATCCGCTGATGGAAATCGCGCTGGCAAACGAAACGCCGGCCGAACGCAAACTGGCGCTGTACCACGGCGTCTGGAACGGCGATATCGACCAGATTTTCAAACAGTTCGCCTACTGATCCGCTGGCGTTTATGCCGGCAAAGGCGTAGGGTGGAGATTCGCATGGATTTGTCCAGCTCCGTTCCCGCACTTGACCCATCTGGGTCGCACGCCGGTTCAGACTTGCCCGGGATTCATATCACTCTCGATTTGAATCCGAGTACGCCATGGCCCCGCCGCTGCAGACCCGTGTCGACACCCATCATTTTGACGGCATTGCCTACCACATCCGTTGCCTGATTGACGGCAACCAATTCGACGATCCGGACGGCGTGACCGAGGCGCTCGGCATTTCATCGGCGAGCTGGCCGTTCTTCGGCATGCTCTGGCCCTCGGGTCTACTGCTGGCTGATTTGCTCAGCCGTGAGCCGCTCGGCGCCGGCCGCATTCTTGAGCTCGGCTGCGGCCTGGGCATGGCCAGTCTGGTGATCAACGCGCGTGGCGGGGATATTCTGGCGACCGATTATCATCCGCGTGCGGAAGTTTTTCTGCACGATAACAGCCGGCGAAACGCCTTGACGGATACACCCTTTCAGCGCCTGGATTGGCGCGTGCCGGATCCTGATCTCGGTATTTTCGATCTGATCATCGGCAGCGATCTGCTGTACGAACCGGATCATCCACTGCTGCTGTCGGAATTTCTGGCCCGTCACAGCGACGCCATGACGCGCATCATCATTGTCGACCCCAAGCGCCGTCTGCATGTGCGTTTCAGGAAGCGGATGGAAGCGGCCGGCTTCACAAGCCAAAGCGATGCCGGAACGCCGGCGCAGTGGGCCGCGTTCGGCTTCAAGGGCGTGGTGCAACGCTTTGACGGCTTCAATCCACCGCAGTGATTGATCTGGCCGCCTGTTCGGCCCACAGGCCGTAAGTGACGGAACTGGGGTGGAAACCATCCGTGGCCATGAAGTCCGGCTGCATCGGTGCATCGAAATGCAGCAGATGGCAATTGCTGCGCGTTGCGACAAAGGCCAGCAGTGCCCGATTGAATTGTTTCGCACGCGCGCCCAACACGCCACGTAAGGGTTGCGGCAGCGCCGGGAAGTGATGCATCGGCGGCAGTGCGGTGAAGAGAATGCGTTGAGCCGCGAATTTGCTGCCCAGTAGTCGGGAAAGCCGCAACTGATGATCGAGCCAGGTGGCCAGTGACACGCCGCCGGTCACATCATTGACCCCGAGCGAAATCAGCACGGCATCGAAAGTTTCGGCCGGAGTCTGTTCCAGGAGATGCAGACACTGCGCACTGTTGCGGCCATTGGCGGCCCAGAGCTGCCATGAAACCCGGTAGCTGCCGGACAGCTTCTGGATCAATTGGCCGGACAACGCCTGCGTTTGGGTTTCGGCACCGACCCCGGCCGCGGCTGAGTCACCCAGAATCAGCAGCCGAAGATTCCGTCCATGGCCGATTTCGCCGCTTCGCGCCCCCGGGGGTTCCGGCAGGCGCGGCGTGACTTTACGGACATAAAGACCTTGCAGCAGCAGTAACGGTGCCAGCGGCAGAATTAGGAGTGGATGCATGCGCTTCAGGGCGTTGCGGTTTGATCGACCAGCAGGATGTCTTCGCGGCGGAAGCCTTTGGCTACGGCCTTGTCAATCAACTGCTCGCGCAGCGTTGCATCCATCGTCGGCGTGCGTGAAAGCAGCCAGAAATAGGAGGTGTCCGGCCCGCTCACCAGTGTGTACTGATAACCCGGCTGGTCCAGTTCGAACACGATGTAGGCCCCGTAGAACGGGCCGAAGAAGGAGACTTTCAGATGGCCTTTGTCTTCGCCCTCAACGAAAAACGCTTTGCCGGCCGATTCCTTCCATTTCCCGGATTTCGCCTCAAAGCCGCGATTGACGACGGTGATGCCGCCGCCCTCGCGTTTGCCGTATTCGGCGGTGACACGCGTCAGGCCTTTTTCGAAGCGATGATCGATACGGGCAATTTCATACCAGGTGCCGAGATATTTTTCAGCCTGGAAGTTTTCAACCGGCTTGATGTTATCGGGCTTTCCGGTGCATCCGGCCAGGGTCATCAGCGCTATTAACAGGATATTTTTCATGGGCAACTCCTTGAATGGCGCTTTCAGCTTAGCTCGCTTGCAGGCGCTTCACTGTTCGGTACGCCCTATACGGGGCAGGAACCGCCCGAAAACCGATGCCGTACCGAGCCCACTGGCGGGTTGGTCGTTTTCGAATGCGATGTTTCCGTTGATGATGACGTTTTTGACCACTCCGTCGTTGCGGTTGACCACGCGCAATAGGCCGCCGAGCTCATCGAAGCGGGCCTCGGCATATTCTCCGACCTTGGCAGCGGCGCGCGCGCCCGGAAGAAGCTTACCGGCATCGATGCCGTACCAGTCGGCGATTTCGCCGGTCAGCCGCCAGACCGCCTTCTCGGGCGTCATGATTGCTTGCTGCTGCGACGCCAGCTGCAGCATGCAGATGCCGAAGTTGTAGAAAGCCATGTTGCGCAGATGCGCGCCGGCATCGGAAAAGCCGATGATGGCGCAGTCATTGTTAAGATTGGCCGCGACGCGTGCCGGATTATGATTGGCAATCAGTGTCGACCAGCGCAGGCTGCGGCCGTAATCGATGACCAGGTCGAGAAAGGTGTTCACCTCATGCTCGCCGCGCTCGTCGGCGATCTGCTTGACGGTCTTGCCGACCAAGGACGCATCCGGGCAAGCGATGACATGCGCATCGCCGAAATCCCGGTGCCAGACCCGTCCGCCCCATTTGCGCTGGTATTCGGCCTTGAACCGGGCTCGGTAGTCCGGGTCGGCGAACAGCTTGTTGCGGTCGAAATCGCGCTTAAGGTGCAGTGCGGCTTCGCCAGCCGGGAACTCCTCGAAGATGATGAAATCGATGCCATCGGCATATACCTGGAACGGCTGCGGCAGGGCCTGCCAACGGAAGTTGGCGCCCAGCCAGCGGTTGAAGAACCGGGTGCCTGCGCCGACGATTCTGTCCAGACCCGGCCTGGCTTTCACATCCATCAGGGTAATCAGGGTGGTTTTCAGGCTACGCCGCATCGAAAGGCTGGCCGAGGTGAACAGGTAGAACACGGCATTGACCGGATTGTTGAGGTTCGGTGCCGACTGCAAGATGGCACCGCGCCGGCGCAGCAGCCTATGCAGGCGCCGGTATTCGCGCCAATGCGCATACACCGACGGCAATGCCGCCGAGCGGTAACGGTCACCGTCGACTTTGTCCCAGGGATTGGTCATCCCGGACAGGCCGAGCAGTCCCTGGTCGATGCCCTCGTTGAGGTGCTGCTCCATGGTTTGCATTTCCGCTTCGGTCGGCTTTTCTTTCGGATCGACCGCGCGCGCCAGGCCCATCACCGCCGTGCGCAGATCGGAATGGCCCATGTAGCTGGCGATGTTCGGGCCCAAGGGCAGGCTCTTCAGGTGCGCGA
This sequence comes from Pseudomonadota bacterium, assembly GCA_041159305.1. Classification (GTDB taxonomy): domain Bacteria; phylum Pseudomonadota; class Gammaproteobacteria; order Xanthomonadales; family Xanthomonadaceae; genus Arenimonas. The sequence continues at coordinate 437 of JBEAYK010000261.1, read as the reverse complement.
TATAGCCGGACGCGTCTTTCCAAGTCTTGATCCTGCGCAGGGCCGGCAGAACGAATTCGCGCGGAATCGATTCGACCCGCGTGAAGATGTCCGAGGCGTCCTCGGCATCGCAGTAAATCATGCTGATTGAACAGCTGCCGATCATGCAGGTGGTTACGCCATGCCGGACCGATTCCTGAAGGCCGGGCGCGAGAAGGAGTTCCGCATCGTAATGGGTGTGGATGTCGATGAAGCCAGGGGTCAGCCACAGACCGTCTGCCTCGATGACCCGCTTGGCGGAATCGACCGGCAGCGGGTCGGTGCTGATGGTGGCGATGCGCCCGTCGTGGACCGCGACATCGGCAACAAACCGCGCCGATCCGGTGCCATCAAACAGTGTGGCGCGACGTATCAGCAGGTCGTATGGTTCTTGCATTGCAATGTGCCGAGGTCAAGGG
>JBEAYK010000260.1:0-4031 GCA_041159305.1 Pseudomonadota bacterium | reverse complement strand
GCCATGAAGCCGGCGCCTTTACCGGTGCCACCACGCGCCGCATCGGTCGCTTCGAGCAGGCGCAGGGCGGCACCTTGTTCCTCGATGAAATCGGCGACATGCCGCTGGAACTGCAGACGCGTCTATTGCGCGTACTGGCCGAAGGCGAGTTCTACCGCGTCGGTGGCCGTGAGCTGATCAAGGTCGATGTGCGTGTGATTGCCGCGACCCATCAACCGCTGGAGGCGTTGGTCAGTTCCAAACGCTTCCGCGAAGATCTGCTGCATCGGCTCAATGTGCTGCGTATCCGTTTGCCGGCGTTGCGTGAACGCAGCGCCGATATTCCGCTGTTGGCGGCGCATTTCTTCGCCGCCGCCGCCGCGCAGTTGCAGACCAAAACCAAAAGCGCCGATAAGGCCTTGCTTGACGCGATGCAGGCGTATGCCTGGCCGGGCAATGTGCGTGAATTGGAAAACGCCTGCTGGCGCATGGCCTCCGGCAGCTCGCATGAACGCCTGGGTCTAGCCGATTGGCAGGGTGATGCCGTGCCGATGCCGCGATTCGAAGACCCTGCGGGCTGGGAGATGCAATTGGTGCATGCCGCACTGAAAGCACGCTTCGAACAGAGCCTACTCGATGCCGCCCTGCAGCACACGCACGGCCACCGTCAGCAGGCCGCGCAATTGCTCGGCCTGGGCCGCAATACGCTTACCCGCAAACTCGGCGTCAAACACACACGCAAGGATGAGACATGACACTGCAGATCCGACCGGCCCGTGCCGAGGATGCGAGCTTGCTCGCACGCTGGGCGCAGGCCATGGCATTGGAAACCGAAAACAAAGTCTTGCCGGACGCCGAGGTCCTGCCCGGCATCGCACGCGGCATTGCCGAACCGGCGCTGGCGCGGTATTTCGTGGCGGAGCAGGACGGTGTGCCGGCCGGGACCTTGATGTTCACCTTTGAATGGAGCGATTGGCGCAACGGTCTGTGGTGGTGGATCCAGAGCGTGTATGTGCCGCCGGAATTCCGCCGCCAGGGCATTTACCGCGCCCTGTATGCCTATGTGCGCGACATGGCCGAAGCCGATGCCGGCGTCTGCGGCATCCGCTTGTATGTGGAGAAAGACAACCGCAACGCGCGCAGCACCTACGAAGCGCTCGGCATGCAGGATGCGCATTACCGCATCTACGAACAGGACACCCGTCCGACAGGAGTACCGAACGCATGAAGATTGCCGTGTACAGCGCCCATGATTACGACCGCGATGGCCTGACTGCCGCCAATGCGAACGCCGGCCATGACCTGCTGTTCATCAAGGCACCGCTGTCGGCCGTCACCGCCCGCCAAGCCGCCGGCTGCGGCGGCGCTTGCATTTTCGTCAACGACCATGCCGATGCCGAGGCTCTGCGCATTCTGGCCGAAGACGGCGTGCATCTGCTGGCGCTGCGCTGTGCGGGCTTCAACAATGTCGATGCCGCCGAAGCAAAGCGTCTGGGCATTTCCGTTACGCGCGTCGGCGATTATTCCCCGCATTCGGTGGCCGAACACGCGGTTGCATTGCTTCTGGCCTTGAACCGGAATATTCCGATCGCGCATGAGCGCGTGCTGGCCAACGATTTCCATCTGGATGGTCTGATGGGTTTCGATCTGTATGGCAAAACTATCGGTATCATCGGCGCCGGCCGCATCGGTGCGGTGTTCGCCGGCATCATGCGTGGTTTCGGCTGCACCATCCTCGCGTACGATGCTTATCCGGATCCCGAGTTCGAACGCGCCGGTGCGCGTTTTGTTTCACTCGCCGAACTGGCCGCGCAATCCGATGCCATCTCCCTGCATTGCCCGCTGACCACAGGCACCAAGCACCTGCTCGGCGCCGATTTCTTCGCGGCCTGCAAGCCCGGCGTATTGTTGGTCAACACCAGCCGCGGCCCGGTACTGGACACCGCAGCGGCGCTGGCGGCATTGCGTAGCGGCCACCTCGGCGGCCTTGCTTTGGATGTCTATGAATTCGAGGCCGGTCTGTTTTTCGAAGACCATTCGCAATCGGAACTGGCCGATCCGCTGTTGGCCGAACTGCAACAGCTGCCGAACGTGCTGATTACCGGGCATCAGGGTTTTTTCACCCGTGAGGCTTTCAGCACCATTTGTCAGACCACCATCGACAGCTTCACCGCCTACGAAAAAGGCGCGCCCTTGGTGAACCGTATTCCGGATTAACGCTGCAGGGTGTCGCGGGCGCTTTCGGCGTCCGCGCAGAAATCGAATTCCACGCTCAGGCCATGCGCTTCGAGCAGTGCCGCGATCTGGCGTTGCCGCATCTGGAACATCTGGAACAGGGTTTCCAGCTGCTCGCCGTTTTTGCCCTCCAGACCGCTCTGCAGTTTCACCCACGCATGCTCATCCAATAAGGCGATATGTGCGGTGCCCGAATTGACATACACCAGCGGTTCCGGCGGCGCATCCAGCCACGCCGCTTGCTGCGGCGCGAACAGTGCGGTTTCAATCAAGGGCCAGACCGGCTCCAGTCCGCTGTGACCGTATTGCATGGCCATCATCGCCACGCCGTCGTGCAGGGTCATGTAGCGCGCATGTTCAATGTCGGCGGCGAATGCCTCCTGCGCACACAGGGCGGTGGCGGCACCGGCCATGCCGCGCTCCATCATTTCGGCTTCCATGCCGTCCTGCACGGCGTGGATCTGTTCGGCCGGACCGGACAGCACGAAGGGCAACCAGCGCAGCGGTCCCTGGGCATGTACCGGATCGGGTTGCAGACCCTCGGGCATGCGGCCCTCGGCGGCACCGAAACACAGTAAGCGCGCGGCGGCTGATTTCGGGGCCAGATGGGTCAAGCGCGCGATTTCGGCGTGCACCGGCCAACCCGGACGCAGAATCTCGACTGGATCGAAGGCGGCGCCGGCCAGACTGATGTCGATGGCCGTGTGCGGGCCAATCCAGGACCGCAGATCCTCGGCCAGCAGACTGCCGAGCCGTTCGGACTGGGCCACCGTGAGCTGCGCGGCGGGCAGGTGTTGGCCGGGGCAGAGTTCCAGGGCCAAAAGGCCGAAGCTGTAAACGGGCTCAATCATGCGCTACCATACTCGGGAGTTTGGAGAAATCCATGCGCGGGGGCCACTTATTATGCCCTGTCCTCCCCCATTTTCGCTTTTCAGGAGCCATTCCATGTCGTCCACGCGTCGTGTCGCCATTCTCGGCGGCGTCCGGATTCCGTTCTGCCGCAACAACACCGCCTACTTCGATGTCGGCAATCTCGGCCTGTCCACCGTGGTACTCGGCGGTCTGGTTGAAAAATTCCAACTGCAGGGCCAGATTCTGGGTGAAGTCGCCATGGGCGCCGTGCTCAAGCATTCCTCCGATTTCAATCTGGCGCGCGAAGCCACCTTGTCGTCCGGTCTGTCGCCGCACACGCCGGGCATCACCATTACCCGCGCCTGCGGTACCGGTCTGGATGCGCTGATTACCGTCGCCAATAAAATCGCGGTCGGCCAGATCGAGGCCGGCATCGGCGGCGGTTCCGACACCACCTCGGATGTGCCGATTGCAGTCAGTAAAAAAATGCGCCGCCGTCTGCTTGACCTCAACCGGGCGCGCACGCTCGGCGAGCGCATCAAGGCCGCGCTGAAAGGTTTTTCCTTCGGCGAATTCAAACCCGAATTTCCCGGCGTGGCCGAACCGCGCACCGGCAAGAGCATGGGCGAGAGTTGCGAAGACATGGCCAAGACCTGGGGCATCGCGCGCGAAGATCAGGATCGGCTCGCTTATGAATCGCACCAGAAAGCGGCCGCCGCTTACGCGCGTGGTTTTTTCAGCGATCTGGTGATGCCGTTCCGCGGTCTGGAGCGCGACAACATCCTGCGTCCGGACACCAGCCTGGAAAAACTGGCCACGCTCAAGCCGGCTTTCGATAAACGCTCCGGCAAAGGCACGCTGACCGCCGGCAACTCCACCAATCTGAGTGACGGCGCTTCCGCCGCGCTGCTGTCTTCTGAAGACTGGGCCAAAGCCAACGGCAAAGAGATTCAGGCCTATCTGGC
>JBEAYK010000259.1:0-2549 GCA_041159305.1 Pseudomonadota bacterium | reverse complement strand
GACGTAGATCAGGCCCATCTGCACCGCGGCGAGCGGGTTTTCCAGATTGCGGTCACCGCTGTAGCGGCTGTCGGCTTTGTCGCTGGTGGCCAGCCATTCTTTTTCGGCACCCCAGTAAATGTCTTCTTCCGGCGCCCAGATGTCGGCGCGGCCGCCACCGAACCCGAAGGTCTTGAAGCCCATGGTTTCCATGGCAACGTTGCCGGCCAGAACGAACAGGTCAGCCCAGGAAATGGCGTTGCCGTATTTCTGCTTCAGCGGCCACAGCAGGCGGCGGGCTTTGTCCAGATTGCCGTTATCCGGCCAGGAGTTGAGCGGGGCAAAGCGCTGGTTGCCGGTGTTGGCGCCACCGCGGCCATCGGCCGTGCGGTAGGTGCCGGCGGCGTGCCAGGTCATACGGATGAACAGACCGCCGTAGTGACCCCAGTCGGCCGGCCACCAGTCCTGCGATTCGGTCATCAGCGCCGCCATGTCTTTCTTGAGCGCCGCGTAATCCAGCTTCTTGAAGGCTTCGGCGTAATCGAAGTCCGGATCCATCGGGTTGGACACCGGCTGGTGTTGATGCAGGATGGACAGATTCAGCTGATTGGGCCACCAATCGGCGTTGGATTGAGCGCCGTGCGTGGCACGTGCGCCACCGGCGGCGTGGAAGGGGCATTTCGATTCAGTAGACATGGTGCTCTCCTGGCGGGTTGAGGGGATGTTTAGATGTTGCGCCTGTTTGTATCATTTAGCCAATTAATTAAATTTATAAAATCAATAGCCTGTAACTATTAATTCAGTATCACTTGATATGGGGCAATTTTACCGGCACATTTTTTTCGCAAAAATCCTTTGCACACAGATACTTGCGAATCATCGGTTGCGGCTGGGTGAGCAGATGGAAAATCACATTCTGCTCGAGGGTGCCGCGGACCGCCTCGCTGCCCGGGCCGCTGGCCCAGATGCCCACATCATCACCACCATGGGTTTCCGAGTTGCTCGGCACCAAGGCTTCCTGCATGAAGTTCGGGTGCTCGGTGTCGATCTCGGTTAAATCGGGGCGGCCGGTGGCGGGCTCGAAGTAGCCGCCGGGATTGTGCGGAAAATTTTTGCTGCCGGCCGGTTGCAGACTGCTCTCCCCAACATATCCCGGTCCGTTGGCATACACCAAGGTGGTGTAGGGCTTGCCGAGCAAATCCTTGACCAGGCTCGGCGGATCGTCTTCACTGGATTTACCGAAAACTTTGCCGAGAATCGGATTGCCGCGTTGCGGGTACCCCACGAAACTCATGGTGTGGGCATGGTCGGCGGTGACCAGAATCAGGGTGTCCTTGTCGGAAGTCAGTTCCGTAGCAACGCGGATGGCATTGCTGAATGCCACTGTGTCGGTTAATGCGCGGAATGCATTGCCGGAATGGTGGGCATGATCGATGCGGCCGCCTTCAACGACCAGAAAGAAGCCGCCGTCATGCTTGCGCAACACGGTGATGGCAGTGCGGGTCATGTCGGCCAGACTCGGTTCGTCTTCCTTGTCGGCGACGCGGTCATATTCGTAGCTTAGATGGTCGCCGTTGAACAGCCCGACCAAACGGCCGGTTCTGGCCGGATCAAGTTTTGCCAAAGCACTGCCGCTGTAGACGAAGGTGGTGTCCGGCTGGCGTTTCTGCCATTCGCTCATCAGATTGCGGCCGTCCGTGCGTGATCCCTTGGCATTGCGGTAATCTTTGGCCGAGGGTGGCAGGAATTTGTTCAGACCGCCGCCCATCACCACATCGATGCCGGTGCCATTGGCATAATCCAGCAGTTGCGCCGCAATGTCTTTGCAGCCCTGGGCCTTGGCAGCGGCAGGCATATCGGCATCACTTTCCCAATTGCGTTCCGGGCTATGTGCATAGGTGGCGGCGGGTGTGGCATGAGTGATTCGGGTGGTGGTGACCACGCCGGTGGCAAGCCCGGCGCTCTTGGCTAGGGTCACGGCACTGGTCAGCGGTTGTTTTAGTCCAGCCGCGCAATCGCCGCGTGTCGGAATCTGACCAACACTCAAAAAGCCCATGCGGGTTTTGGCGCCGGTAATCATCGCGGTCATGGTGCCTGCAGAGTCCGGCGTTTGGCTGTCGGTATTGTAAGTTTTGCTGAACGCGGTGTAGGGAAAGCGTTCGAAACTCAGCTGGTTTTCTTCACCGGTCTGCTGCCGTAGCTGACCTTCATAGATGCGTGCGGCTGAAACTGTGGTCAGGCTCATGCCGTCACCGATGAACAGGATGATGTTTTTGGCCTTGGTGTTCCCGGCGCCGAGCTGATGTGCCCGTTCCGCGCCTTGCTGGAACCAGCGTTCGGCCGATTCCGTGTCCGCCATGGCCAAAGCCGGAGCCGACAACAGCAGAGCGCCAAAGCAAAGTAGAATACGGGGAGCAAGGGGCATGGAGATTCCTAGGGCCATTTTCGGGAGGCTGTGGCATTTTCAGTCCTCTATATTACAACTTAACGGCATCGGCATGATTTATCTGGCATCCCAATCCCCGCGACGACAGGAACTGCTGGCCCAGCTGGAGGCTTCACCATTGGTG
>JBEAYK010000258.1:0-2554 GCA_041159305.1 Pseudomonadota bacterium | reverse complement strand
CGGAGGACTTCTGACGCACTTGAGCCTGATGGAAGACGGCTGCACCGGCAAGGAAGGCAAGCTGTTCTATCTGGTCAAGATCGACAATGCCAAATTCTCGAAAATGGTGGTTCCCGGCGATCAGCTCGAACTGAACGTTGAACTCAAACGCAAGATTCGCAACATGGCGCTCTATCAGGGCGTTGCCTGTGTCGATGGCAAGCAGGTCGCCTGCGCCGACATTCTCTGCGCCGAAGGTGACGCATGAGCATCCATCCCACGGCAATCATCGACTCCTCAGCGCAGTTGCATCACAGCGTAAGCGTTGGCCCGTACACCGTCATCGGCGCCGATGTCAGCATCGGCGATGGCACCGAAATCGGTTCGCATTGCGTCATCACCGGGCCGACCCGGATCGGCCGCAACAACAAGATTCATTCGCACGCAGCTCTCGGCGGTGATCCGCAGGACAAGAAATTCGATGGCGAGCGCGGTGAACTGATCATCGGCGACAACAATACCATCCGCGAGTTCACCACCTTCAACCGCGGCACCGGCGATGGTGGCGGCGTGACCCGGATCGGCGACAACAACTGGATCATGGCCTACGTGCACATCGCCCACGATTGCATCGTCGGCAACAACACCATTTTCGCCAACAACGCCTCGCTCGCCGGCCATGCCATTGTCGAAGACTGGGTGATCATGGCCGGATTCTCTGGGGCGCACCAATTCTGCAAAATCGGCGCGCATGCCTTCGTGGGCATGGGCAGCCTGATCAGCGCCGATGTTCCGCCATTCGTGATGACCGGCATGCAATACGCCGAGCCGCGCAGCATCAATGCCGAAGGGCTCAAGCGCCGCGGCTTCAGCCCCGAGCGGATCAAGCAGATCAAATCCGCCTACCGCACCGTGTACATGTCTGGAAAGACATTGGCCGAAGCCAAAACCGAACTGCAGGCCATGGCCGTCGAATCCGAGGATGTCAGACAGATGCTGGATTTCATCGAAGCCAGTACCCGCGGCATCGTGCGCTAAAGCATTATGAAAATCGCGCTCATCGCCGGCGAAGAATCGGGCGACATGCTCGCTGCCGAGCTGATGGCTGCGCTGAAAACACGCCAACCCGGAATCCAATTCATCGGCATGGGCGGCCCAAAAATGCAGGCCCAAGGCCTGGATTCCTGGTTCGATTACAAAACCCTCTCGGTCATGGGTTTCATCGAAGTGCTCAAACATCTTCCGGCGCTTCTGAAACTCCGTAAGAATCTGCTCAAGCGCCTCGTTGCGGAAAAACCGGATCTGGTCATCGGCGTGGATGCCCCGGATTTCAACCTCGGAATTGAAAAATCCTGCAAACGCGCGGGACTGCGCACCGTGCATTTCGTCAGTCCTTCAGTCTGGGCCTGGCGCGAAAAACGCGCGGCCCGAATCGCCGAGAGCTGTGAGCAGGTCCTGTGTCTGTTCCCGATGGAACCGGCGATTTACGCCAAATACCGTGTGGATGCGCGTTTCGTCGGACATCCGCTGGCCGATCGCATCGCCATGACGCCGGACCGCGAGGCCGCCCGCACCGCACTGGTCTTGCCCGATTGCAGGCAGCTGGCCATTCTGCCCGGCTCACGGGTTTCCGAAATCGACCGACTGCTTCCGGTGTTCCTGCAAGGCGCCGCGCTACTGAAAGCGTCAATGCCTGAGCTGCATTTCCTGATTCCGGCAGCGAACAGCATGTGCCGGGACCGTATCGTGCATCATCTGCAAACCCAGCCCTTGCCCGACACGCGCATTCTCGACGGCCATGCGCAGTCCGCCATGATTGCCGCCGATGCCGTGCTGCTGGCCTCGGGTACGGCGGCCCTGGAGGCCATGCTGTGCAAACGGCCGATGGTCGTGGCCTATCGCATCTCAGCCATCACCTATGCCATGGTGAATGCCCTCGGTTTGATCAAAATTGAACGGTTCAGTCTACCCAATGTGCTTTCAGGGCAAGACCTCGTCCCTGAACTCATCCAGGACCGATGCACCCCGGAAGCCATTGCCGGTGAACTACAGACCTTGCTCGAAGCTAAAGACAACACGGCCTTGATGGCTCACTTTGAACGCCTGCACAGCGATTTGCGCCGCAATGCCGGTGATGCCGCCGCATCTGCGGTACTTGAGTTACTGGCCAAGCAATGAGTACCGCAGGCGTCGATGAAGCCGGACGCGGTCCTTTGGCCGGGCCGGTGGTCTGTGCAGCCGTCATACTGCCGCCGGATGACGGACTGATCGGGCTCGATGATTCGAAAAAACTGGGCGAGGGCCGGCGCGAGCAACTGTTTGATGCCATCATCGCCATCGCCGAGTCCCACTGCATCCGTTTCATCGATGCGGCAACCATCGACCGTATGAACATCCTGCAGGCAACCCTGCATGGCATGCGCCTCGCGGTCCAGGGCTTGAGCCCTGCTCCGGAACTGGCATTAATCGACGGCAACCGGCTTCCCGCCGACCTGCCCTGCCCGGCGCGCGCACTGATCGGCGGAGACGGTCTTGAACGTTGCATCATGGCCGCGTCCGTTCTGGCCAAAGTCAG
>JBEAYK010000257.1:0-2558 GCA_041159305.1 Pseudomonadota bacterium | reverse complement strand
CGAGCAGCAGTGCGATTGGCGGATTGACGTAGGCATAACTGGTCGCCAATGCCGGCCTTACATGCTTGACCAGCCAGACGAAAGCCGAATAGCCGATGACCGAGCCGAACAGCGCCAGATACAGCATGGCGGCCGTGGCTTCCAGACCGGGAACATGGGTAAATCGCTCGCCGATGCCGAAGCCGATTGTCAGTGAAATGAGGCTTCCAACCGCCATCTGCCAGGCCGACAGTACCAGCGAGTCCGGCAGATCACGCCCCTTGCTCCACATCGAGCCCCAGGCCCAGCCCAGCGGCGCGGCAATCACGCACAGCAGGCCGACGGTGGATACCCGCAGCTCGCTGCCAAGATTGAGCCAGACCACGCCAAGGAAACCGAGCACCAAACCACCCCACTCGATCCGGTTCGGATGATAGCCGCGCAGCGCGGCGAACAGACCGGCCCACAGCGGCATCGCCGCCACGCCGATGGCCACCACGCCGCTGGAAACGCTTTGCTCGGCGATGTTCACGAACGCATTCGAGAGTACGGTCATCACCGTGGCCAGAATGACGATGGCACGCCACTGCCCGCGCTTCGGCAACGGCGTGCGCCGCCAGGCCAGCCAAGCCAGCATCAATCCGCCGGCGATGGCCATGCGTGTGCCGGTCAGTAAAAACGGCGGGTAATCCGGCAGTGCCAACTTGATGGCGAAATAGGTCGAACCCCAAATCAGATAGACCGCCGCCAGCGCCACAGCGACGTGACCGGGTTTCGGTGAGGTGTTCATTGCGCAGTCACGCCGCTGCATTCACGGCGCAATAGATCTTCCTTCAAGGGCAATCCCCAACGGTAACCACCGAGCGACCCATCGCCGCGGATGACACGGTGACAGGGCACCAACACCGCCACACGGTTGCCGGCACAGGCCCGCGCCACCGCACGCGCGGCTTTGGGCAGGGCCAGACGCTCGGCCAACTCGCTATAGGACAAGGTGCTGCCCCGTGGAATGGTCATCAGCGCCTGCCAGACACGGTGCTGGAACGCCGTTCCAATCAATTCCACCGACACCCTCGCCGCCTTTCCGGATAGAGCATCGGCAACCGCACGAATCTTTTCTGTGATGAGGCCATCATCGTCGGGGACATGGTTGAGTTCGGCATTCGGAAACTCAGTGCGCAGTTCCGCCAGCAGATGTGCCTGATCCGCTGCCAGTGCCACCGCGCAGATTCCGCGCTCGGTGGCGGCAACCAAGGCCTTGCCGAGCACGGTTGGCGTGATGGTCCAATGGATGGTCATGCCAGCGCCGCCCTTTCGGTAAACCGCCGGCAACATGCCGAGCTTGGCCGCACCGTTTTCATAGATTCGCGAACTCGATCCATAACCACTGTCGACCCAGGCCTGGGTCACATCCGGGGCATGTTTCAAATGCTGCTTCAAAGCAGCGACCTTGCGTTGTGCCGCATATTCCGCGGGACTTAATCCGAAGGCCTGCTTGAAGCGTTTCTGCAGATAGGCCGGGCTCCAACCGATGCGCTCGGCCAATTCCGGCAGCGGGCATGCGCCGCTATCCAAAAGCCGGCGAGCAACATCCAACTTGTTTTCGATGATGGTGTCCATGCCGGCAGACTACCCCAGCCAAAGCCGGGGCGTTATCCGCATCCTGCACTACTGCGCCCAGACCTTCGCGGCATTGGACTTCGGAAACACCTGTGTCAGCAGCGGCTTACTGCCTTCCAGCAGAACGATGGCATCGGCAAGAATGGCTGCGGACTCATTCAGCAACGGATCCGGACGCTCCTTGTCGGCATTTTCCTGGGCGATCTGCTCGCTGACTTTGCGCTCATTGGCCTGCAGGCCATCATCATTATCGTCCGGACCGGCCGACTTCAGACCCAGGGCCTTGCGCTCGGCTTCGCGTGCTTCACGCTTGGCTTTGAATGCAGCCCGCTCGTCGAGACGTTCCTGCTCATTCAGGGAAACCGTTTTCTTGGCGCGGTCGGCCTTGAAGCTGGCCACATCCTGCATCCACCAGCTGAACTCCTTGTCGCCGGTGATGCGGGTCTCGTGACGGCTGATCAGTTGCGGATTGATGGCCTTGAACATGCCGAGACGGCTGTAGCTGGCTGCCGGAATTTCGGTATATGGCAGGGCATTGTCGAAGGTGCTTTCGCCGTATTCACCGGCATCGACGGTCACCGGGAACGGCACGTCCGGGCTGACCGCCGCATTCTGCGTGGTCCCGCCGTTGATGCGGAAAAACTGGGCAGTGGTCATGTGCAGATCGCCGAGTTTGAAATCCTTGGTGCGCTTGTAGCGGTCGAAAGGAATGACACTTTGCACGGTGCCTTTACCGAAGGTCGGCTCGCCGATGATCAGGCCGCGGCCGTAATCCTGGATGGCGGCGGCGAAGATTTCCGAAGCCGATGCTGACGAACGGTTGACCAGAACCGCCAGTGGTCCGGACCAGGCCACGCCGGGTTCGGTATCGCCGCCGACTTCGATGTCGCCGTTACTGCTGCGCACCTGCACGACCGGACCGGTATCGATGAACAGGCCAGTCAGCTCGATGGCTTCTG
>JBEAYK010000256.1:0-2567 GCA_041159305.1 Pseudomonadota bacterium | reverse complement strand
GTACCGCAAGGCGAAATCGGTGAAGTCACCGTGGCCGGTCCGAGCGTCACCGACAGCTATTACCGCCGCGAGGCCTCTAATCTTCTTGGCAAAATCCATGAAACCCTGGCCGATGGCAGCACCCGCGTCGTTCACCGCATGGGCGATCTGGCCTGGCAGGATACGCAGGGCCGTCTGTGGTTCTGCGGTCGAAAATCACAACGCCTGCAGACGGCGCAAGGCCTTCTCGGCACCGAAAACGTCGAGCCGATTTTCAATCAGCATCCGGCGGTGCGGCGATCGGCCTTGGTCGCACTCGGCACTTATGGCGCGCAAAAACCAGTGCTGTGCATCGAGCGCGAGCCCGGTGCCGCCATCATTTCCGATTCGGTGCTGTGCAGCGAATTACTCAGCATCGCCAGCCAACACCGGCATACGCGGCAGATTCAGATTGTGCTGTTTCATCCGGGCTTTCCGGTCGATATCCGGCACAACGCCAAAATCGGTCGCGAGCAGCTCACCCTGTGGGCGGCCAAACGCCTGGCCAAGCGCGCATGAAGGTTCTGGTGACCGGCGGTAGCGGCTTTCTCGGCCAGGGCCTGTGCCGCGGCCTGCTCGCGCAAGGCCATACCGTAATCAGCCTGCAACGGCATCATTCCGAAGCGCTTGCGGCATTGGGCGTGACTCAGGTGCTCGGTGCGCTGGATGATGTCGAAAAGGTGCGCAGCGCCCTTGCGGGCGTGGATGCGATCTTGCATAACGCCGCCAAGGCCAGTGGCTGGGGCGTCTGGCAGGAATTCGAACGCACCAATGTCACCGGCACCGCCTTACTGCTGGCCGAAGCGCTCGCTGCCGGCATCCGCCGCTTCGTGTACACCTCGACGCCGAGCGTGGTGCATGCCGGCCGCACCCCGGTGCGTGGCGGCAATGAAAGCAACACGCCGTATGCCACGCATTTTTCCGCGCATTATCCGCACAGCAAGATGCTGGCCGAGCGCGCCGTGTTGTCCGCGAATACTTCGGACTTCGCGACGGTCGCACTGCGACCCCGTTTGATCTGGGGTCCGGGCGATACCCAGCTGTTGCCGCGCCTGGCCGCGCGCGCCCGCGCCGGCCGTCTGCGTTTCATCGGAGACGGCAATAACCGGATGGACTGCACCTACATCGACAATGTGGTGCAGGCGCATCTGCAGGCGCTGGAACACCTGCAGCCGGGCGCAGTCTGCGCCGGCAAGGCCTATTTCATTTCCAACGGCGAGCCGATGCCGATCCGCGACATCGTCAATGGATTGCTGGACGCCGCCGGCGCCCCGACAGTGCAGTCGAGCGTGCCGTTTGCCCTCGCTTATCTGGGCGGGATGGTGTGTGAGTTGCTCTGGCGCGCGTTCCGGGTGCCGAGCGAACCGCCGATGACCCGGTTTCTGGCCGAACAATTGTCGACCGAGCATTGGTATGATTGTTCCAACGCGCGCCGTGATTTCGGTTATGTGCCGCAGGTGTCCTTCGCTGAAGGCCTGCGTCGTTTGCGCGACTCCCTGCAGAAGGCTGATTGATGAGTACCCCGTTTTCCCTGGATTCGATGAAACCCCTGGCCGGCCGTGTGCTGCAGGAGGGTCTGAACCGTGCGCTCCGTCTTGATCCGGCCAGCCGTGAAAAACTGCAGGCCTTGGAGGGCCGCCGCATCGAAGCGCATCTGCAGTCACCCGATATCGCCTTGGCCATCGATGTCCGCGAGGGTCTGCTGCAGGTCGGTCCCGTGGATGCCGCGCGCGAGGCCGACGTCAGCATCAAGAGCAAGCTGTCGGGACTTCTGCAGAGCCTGCCGGTGTTCGCGCAGGGACGGACCGTGGTCGGCGCCATGCGCATCAATGGCGATGTCGAACTGGCACGCGTGCTGCAGGATCTGCTGAAAAACTACGACCCGGATTGGGAGGCGCCGTTCGTCACCGCCTTCGGTCCGGTGCTTGGGCCGCAGGCCGCCAAAATTCTGCGCGAAGGATTCCGTCATGCCCGTATCGGGGCTGCCGGCCTGGCCCGCTCCGGTGCCGAATACGCGACCGAAGAGGCGCGGGTGGTGGTCGGCAAGGCCGAGCTCGCCGATTTCCATGGCGAGGTTGATCGTCTGCGCCAACGCGCCGATCGTCTGCAGGCCCGCGCCGAACAGCTTGCTGGGCGGATGAAATGAAACCGCTGCTGCGCGCCATCGCCATCGTCGGCACCGCATCGCGTTACGGTCTGGATGAATGGTTGCCGAAATCGCGGGCTACGCCCTTGCTGCGTGTTGCCAAAGTATTCGTTCCGACCTCGGCTGCCAATCGCGCCTTGCCGCGTGGCGCCCGTCTGCGCATGGCGCTGCAGGAACTCGGCCCGCTGTTCGTCAAGCTCGGCCAGGTGTTGTCCACACGCCGCGATCTGCTTCCCGCCGACATCGCCGATGAGCTGGCCGGTCTGCGCGATCAGGTGCAGGCCTTTCCCTCGGCACAGGCGCGGACCTTGATTGAGGCCAGCCTCGGTCAGCCACTGACGGAAGTGTTCGAGCGCTTCGACGACGAACCGCTGGCCTCGGCCTCGATTGCGCAGGTGCATGC
>JBEAYK010000255.1:0-2567 GCA_041159305.1 Pseudomonadota bacterium | reverse complement strand
GTCAAGAACCTCACCGATTACGGCGCATTCGTCGATCTCGGCGGCGTCGACGGTCTGCTGCACATCACCGACATGGCCTGGAAACGCGTCCGTCATCCGTCCGAAGTGGTCAACGTCGGCGACGAACTGCAGGTCCGTGTGCTCAAGTACGACCGCGAACGCAACCGCGTTTCGCTGGGCCTCAAGCAGCTGGGCGAAGATCCGTGGGAAAACATCGCACGCCGCTACCCGGCAAACACCCGCGCTTTCGGCAAGGTCTCCAATGTCACCGATTACGGTGCATTCGTGGAAATCGAGCCGGGCGTCGAAGGACTGGTGCACGTTTCCGAAATGGATTGGACCAACAAGAACGTCAATCCGAGCAAAGTCGTCCAGCTGGGCGATGATGTCGAAGTCATGGTGCTCGATGTCGATGCCGAACGCCGCCGCATTTCGCTCGGCATCAAGCAGTGCGTTTCGAATCCGTGGGAAGCTTTTGCCGCCATCTTCAAGAAGGGCGACAAGGTTTCCGGCCAGATCAAGTCGATTACCGATTTCGGTGTGTTCATCGGCCTGGACGGCGGCATCGACGGCCTGATCCATCTGTCCGACATTTCCTGGAGCTCGACCGGCGAAGAAGCTGTACGCGAACTCAAGAAAGGCGACAATCTGGAAGCCGTCGTGTTGGCTGTCGATCCGGAACGTGAGCGCATTTCGCTGGGCGTCAAGCAGCTTGAGCAGGACCCGATGGGCCAGTTCACCGCGAACACCCAGAAAGGTGCCATCGTCAAGGGTACCGTGCGGGAAGTTGATGCCAAGGGTGCCGTTATCGATCTTGAAGGCGGTCTCGAAGGCTACGTGAAAGCCAATGACATTGCCAAAGAGCGTATCGAAGACGCCAGCCAGCATCTCAAGGTGGGCGATGTGATCGAAGCCAAGTACATCGGTAACGACCGCAAAGGCCGCGTCATGCAGCTGTCGATCCGCGCCAAAGATGAAGCCGAACTGCAGGAAAGCCTGGCCGAAGTGAACAAGGCCGATGCTTCCAGCGGCACCACCAAGCTGGGCGCGCTGCTGCGTGAACAGATGGGTAAAGGCGAGTAATCAAGCAACATCCGGTCCGGCATATCGCCGGACCGGAATTTACCGGGTATCCCAATATGACCAAGTCCGAACTCATTGAATTCCTGTCCAAGCAACAACCGCATCTTAAAGCGGACGATGTCGACCTTGCGGTCAAGACCATTCTGGAAATGATGAGCTCCTCGCTGTCCGAGGGTAAACGCATCGAAATCCGTGGTTTCGGCAGTTTCTCGCTGCATTACCGTCCGGCCCGTACCGGCCGAAACCCGAAGACCGGTGAAGCGGTCGAACTCAGTGGCAAACACGTCCCGCATTTCAAGCCCGGCAAAGAGCTTCGCGACCGCGTCAACAACGTGACTGAAATCCAGCCGCATACTTAATTCCGCCGGTCTTTTCGGTTAATCTGTAGGAATCGGAACGGAGACGGAAATGCGCGCGCTCAAAGCCATCATTGCCCTGTTATTCGTGCTGGCGGGCATCGCGCTCGGCGCACTCAACCAGCAGACCATATCCATCGATCTCTTCTTCGTGCGTTATCAGGCGCATCTCGGTCTTGCACTTCTTCTCTGCGTGCTTGCCGGCACGGTCATTGGCGGCGCACTGGCAAGCATCAGCCTGCTGACGGACAAAACTAAGGCGTCGAAGTCTTCGAAGCCAATCATCGAGAGCGGTAAATCCGCATGATGACCAATGTCGCCTGGCTGTTACTGATTCCGGCGGCCATTGCCATCGGCTGGTTGCTGGGCCGGCGTGGTGGTGAAATCAAAGGCGGGGCCAAGATTTCACGTCTATCCAATACCTATTTCCGCGGCCTCAATTATCTGCTCAACGAACAGCAGGACAAGGCTCTTGAAATCTTTCTGCAAATCGCCGAAGTCGACAAGGAAACCGTGGAAACCCAGTTTGCGCTCGGACATCTTTTCCGGCGTCGCGGCGAGGTCGACCGCGCCATCCGCCTGCACCAGAATCTTGTGGCCCGCACCGGATTGAGTGAGGAACAGAAAACCCGTGCCGTATTGGAGTTGGGCGAGGACTACATGCGCGCCGGACTGCTGGATCGTGCCGAAACCCTGTTCAACGATCTGGTACAGATGGGCGTGCATGCGCCGAAAGCCCTGCAGCAACTGATTTCAATCTATCAATCCGAACGTGATTGGAAGCAGGCGATTACCTATGCTTTGAAATACGAGCAGATTACCGGTGAGGCCATGGGCGAGAGTATTGCCCATTATTATTGCGAGCTGGCTGAAAAACATGTGCATGAGGGAAATCTTACCGCCGCGCGTGACCGAATCGCTGCTGCCTATTCGTCGGATTCCCAATGTGTACGTGCCGGCATGATCGAGGGCCGGCTGGATCTCCTGGAAAACAATGATGCTGGTGCCATTCGTGCTTTCGAGCGGGTGGCACGGCATGATGTCGATTATCTTCCCGAAGTACTGCCTCAGCTGATGGAATGTTACGAGCGCCGCAATGAACTGATGCGGGCAAGAGGTTTCCTGCAG
>JBEAYK010000254.1:0-2569 GCA_041159305.1 Pseudomonadota bacterium | reverse complement strand
GTTATCGCCCGGCGGCACCACTGAGCCCAGATATTTCTTGATCAGCTCAGGATGTTCTTTGACCGCTTCCGAGAACGAACAGAAGATGATGCCTTTTTCAGCCAACTCTTTTTGGTAGGTGGTACCGACCGAGACCGAATCGAATACGGCATCGACCGCCACACCGGCCAGACGGGCGCGCTCGTGCAAGGGTACACCGAGTTTTTCGTAGGTGTCGAGCAGTTCCTGCGGGACTTCGTCGAGCGAGGCGTATTTTTTCTTGGGCGCGGCGAAATAACTCACCGCCTGGAAATCGATCGGTGCGATGTCGAGCTGGGCCCACTGCGGTGGGGTCATGGTCAGCCAGTGCCGGTAGGCTTTCAGGCGCCATTCGGTCAGCCATTCGGGCTCTTCTTTCTTTTTCGAAATGAAGCGCACCACATCCTCGTCCAGGCCCGGCGGCAGGGTGTCGGATTCGATGTCGGTGACGAAACCGGCGTCGTAGCGGCGTTCGAGCTGGCGTTCGATTTCGGTGCGTTCGGTGGCCATGTTCATGCCTTTGCCAGTTTCAGGGGAATGGATTTGCGGCGGTCACGGCCGAGTTCGGCGATGCTGACGCCGCGCAGGGCGTCGGCGATGACATCGTTCACTTGCTGCCATTGGCCCTGGATGCCGCAATGCGGTTCGTGTTCGCACTGGCTGTGTTCGCCGCTGCATTCGGTCATGCCGAGTCGGCCTTCCATCGCTTCCACCACCGCAAACAGGGAAATCTGCGCTGCCGGTTGCGCCAAGCGGTAACCGCCCTGGCTGCCGCGGAAGGCTTCGACCAGACCGGCACGCGAGAGCGGCTTGAGCACCTTGCTCACCGTCGGCAGCTCCAGCTTGGCCAGTTCGGCCAGCTCGCTTGCGCTGTGCACGCGCTCGGGCGCCTTGGCCAGACAGGCCAGCAGCACGGTCGCGTAGTCGGTGAGTTTGGTGACCCGCAGCATGTCAGTACGCCACGGCCGGGTTCAGGGTGTAGCGGCCCATCAGGCTGGCGCTGGCCAATACGTGTCCGGCCATGGCCGCACGCAGATCGGCAACGCTGTAGCGTTCCGGCAGCGTCAGTGCCGGCACCGACAGGGCATACACGGTAAAGGTGTAGTGGTGCATGCGTTCATCGTTCCAGGGCGGGCAGGGGCCGTCGTAGCCGTGATAATCGCCGGCCATGTCGGCATCGCCGGCAAACCAGCCGGTGTAATCATTCAGGCCTTGCACGCTGCCGTGCCCGCCGGCGGCGGCTTTGCCACGGGCAGTGACGCCATCGCTGAATTCGCCGGCGGCGATCATACGGCGATCCGCCGGCAGATTGGCCAGCAGCCAATGGGTGAACTCCACCCGCGGTAAATCGTGCGGCACGCTGCGGCCGGCCTGATTGACATCGGTGCCGACGCTGGGCACATCCGGATCGGAAACAATCAGGGCAAAGCTTTGGGTGCCTTCGGGCACGTCGGACCAGGCCAGTGGCGGATTGCGGTTGCCCGAGAGGGTGATCGGACCGGGTGTGGCGATGACAGCGAAAGCGAATTCGCCGGGTATCGGCTGGTTTTCGGAAAAGGCATCGGAGCTCAGGCGCATGGGGTTCTCCATAGAGGACCAAAATTGTACTGTATTCGGCGTCTACAGGCAATCCGCGCTTGGCAAGGCCGGCAATCTTCGCCACAATAGCGGCTCACTCGGGAAATTCTATGTCCAGCAAATTTGAAGTCCGTCGTTCCAAAATCCATGGCAGCGGCGTATTTGCCGCGAAAAACATCAAAAAAGGCGAGTTCATCATCGAATACAAAGGCCTGCTGCGCAGCCACGAGGAAGTCGATGCCGCCTACGACGGCGAAGATGAAACCGGTCACACCTTCCTGTTCACCCTGAATGAAGACTATGTGCTGGATGCCAACATCAAGGGCAATGAGGCCCGTTGGATCAACCACAGCTGCGATCCGAACTGCGACTCGGAACACATCGATGCCGAAGACGGCGACAAAAGCAAAGACCGCATTGAAATCAAGGCCATCCGTGACATCAAGGCCGGCGAAGAGCTGTCCTACAACTACGGTATCCGTCTGGTGGAGCGTCACACCCCGAAGCTGAAAAAGCTCTGGGCCTGTCTGTGTGGCAGCCCGAAATGCACCGGAACCATGCTGCAACCGAAGCGCGGGTAAGCCGTTAAGCGACGGTTCGGGAAGTCTGTGCCAGATTCAAAGGGCGCAATTCCGCGCGGGGAGGCCGTGATGAAAATCCTTGCCTTGAGTTCCTTGGCCGCTGCCCTGGTGTTGAGCGCACCGGCACTTGCCGCTGCCGGCGACCGTTACGACGACAACCGCCAAGACGCACGCTACGACGACCGCTACGATGATCGCTATGACACGCGCGATGACGATCGCTACGAGAATCGTTATGACGATCGTTATATTTATGGCCACTTTGATACCGCCCGTGTCGTGCATGTGTAGCGTCTGGGCAATAACGGCCGCGATTACCGCCGCAACTGCGGTCGCTATGACCGCGACAGCGGCTTGAATGAAGGTGCCGTGGTCGGTGCCGTGATTGGCGG
>JBEAYK010000253.1:0-2572 GCA_041159305.1 Pseudomonadota bacterium | reverse complement strand
CTGCTGGAAACCAGTCTGCTGCACGCCGCACAATCGGATGCCGGTAAATTGGAGGCCTTGCGATTGGTGGTGGGCGCCGAGTTTGCTCTGTTTGGTAAAAAGAGCCGTTAGACGCCCCAGGGACCCTTGGGTTTACGCGTGAACGGTGCCTGGCCCCGCCAGTAGCGGATCAACAGCCAGCCGAACAGCATGCCGCCGAGATGGGCAAAGTGGGCGATGCCGCCGGCCGTACCGGTGACGCCCATGAGCAGCGACAGCGCACCGAAAACGATGACCAGTGTGCGTGCCGACATTGGAATCGGCGGAATCAGCAACATCACGCGCTCGCGCGGAAACAGCATGGCGTAAGCCATAAGAAGACCGTATATCCCGCCGGACGCACCGATGGTGGGACCTGCCGTTTCCGGCATCCATGCCATGAACGCCAGTTGGCAAATACCGGCGCCGGCCACACAGACCAGAAAGAACGTCAAATAGCGGCGACCGCCCCAAACTTCCTCTAATCGCGCGCCGAACTGGTAGAGCGCGATACCGTTGAAGAAAAGATGGCCAAATCCACTCGGATCATGCATGAAACCATAAGTCAGCAGTTGCCAGAGCTGGAAGCCCATGCTGACCGGCAGGCCATCGCTACCGGTGCCGACGAAAACATCCTGCAAGGGCCAGAGCATGAACGGCATCAGGGCATCACCGAGAAACTGCTGCGCCAGATAGACCAGGGCTATGATCCATAGCAGATTGCGGGTCACTTTCGGTAAATGCATGGCCGGCTCTTCAAAGGGGATGCGTCATGATACCCGATTGGCTCAATCAGGCGCCCACAGCAAGGCATCCAGATCGAGCCCACGTTTGGGCATTTTCACCCGCCCCGCCTCGACCCGGATGCCCTCGGCACGCAGTCGCTGCGACTGTTCGATGAACATCGGCGAGTCCTTAGGGAACGCAATCTGACCGGAAGCGCGCAGCACCCGGTGCCAGGGTAAATCAGGAGTATCGGACTGGGAAAGCACCCGAGCCACCAATCGCGCGCATCCGGGCAGTCCGGCTTTGGCCGCGACGGCGCCGTAGGAACACACGCTGCCGGCTGGCAGGGCGCGAATGACCGCGTGAATACGTTCCTGCTTAAATCCCGACACCGTAATGCACGAGCAGACGGACCAGACCATAGGCGATCCCGCCGGCGGCCGGAATGGTCAGGATCCAGGCCCAGATGATGCGCTCAATCACTGAAATTTTTAGTGCGCGTGGATTCTTGGCGAATCCGACGCCCATGATGGCGGTCGAGATGCTGTGCGTGGTGGATACCGGCATGCCGAAGTGGGCAGCAACGGTCAGAATGGTCGCGGAGCTGGTTTCGGCGGCAAAACCATTAATCGGATGCAATTTGACCATTTTATGGCCCAGCGTCTTGATGATGCGCCAGCCGCCCATGGCGGTACCGGCGGCCATAACCAAAGCGCACGTCACAACAATCCAGGTATCGATATCTTTTTCGCCACCGCCCGGGTGCAGGAAAGCCAACCAATCCGGAAGATTGTCCAGTGTTCCGGAGGTCTGCGCACCGAAAATGGCGAGCGCGATGATGCCCATGGTTTTCTGGGCATCATTGGTGCCGTGGGCAAAGCCCATGTAGGCGGCGCTGGCAATCTGGGCCTTACCGAATACCGCGTTGACCCAACGCGGGCGGGAAATCCGTGCCATCCAGCCGCCCGCTGAGTTCATCGAGCTGATGACCCCCATCAACAGCCCCATCAACAGCATGCCGAGCAGGAAGCCGGCCATCGGCGAAGTAATCATGGGGATGACCACTTTCCACAACAGACCGGCGTTTTTGGTCCAATTCTCGCCAAGATCCGACCAAACCAGAGAATGCCAATTGTTGTTCGAGGCGGCCAGAGCGGCGCCGCACAGCCCGCCAATCAGGGCGTGGCTGGACGAAGAAGGTAGGCCACGCCACCAGGTGATCAGATTCCAGATGATGCCGCCAGTCAGGGCGCAGATCAGAACCTGCGAACTGACATTGACCACATCTGTGTCGATCAGGCCGGAGGAAATCGTCTTGGCAACGGCCGTGCCCGCCAGGGCGCCGATCAGGTTCATCACCGCTGCCAGCGCGACCGCCTGCGTGGGGTTCAGCACTTTGGTCGCAACCACCGTGGCGATCGAGTTGGCAGTGTCATGGAAGCCGTTGATGAACTCGAACACCAATGCCGTCATGATCACCAGCAGCAGTAGCACCAGTGCGAAGTCCATTGCGACGTCCTCAGGAGTTCTTCAGAATGATGTGGTGCACGACGTTACCGGCATCGCGGCAACGGTCGATGGCCTTCTCCAGCATTTCGAACAGGTCCTTGAGAAGCATATAGCGCATCGGATCGGTTTCATTCTGGTAGGTGTCCCGGTAAAGCTCCAGAATCAGACGGTCAGCCTCGGCCTCGATGGCCTGCATCCGGTCGTTCAGGGCCTTGCTGGTTTCGATGTTCATGCCTTTGCGCAGCTGACCGACCATTTCTTCCAGTACCTCGCAGCTCTGTTCGAGCATCTTGGCACGCGGAATGAAGTCAACATCGCC
>JBEAYK010000252.1:0-3199 GCA_041159305.1 Pseudomonadota bacterium | reverse complement strand
GCATTCTGTCGATGCCGTATGCGCTGCTGTCGAGCTCGGTTGATCCGAAGAAAATGGGTGTGATGATGGGCCTGTTCAACATGTTCATCGTGCTGCCGCAGATCGCCGCAGCGCTCGGCGGCGTCAATGCCGCTTACCGCCTGATCGGCCCGCAGACCATCAACGCGATGACCGTGGCCGGTCTGTCGCTGCTGATTGGCGGCCTCTTGGTTTACTTCGTGCAGGATACGGGCAGTGATGCGCCTGCCGTGCAGAGCGGCGGCCACTGAGATGCGGCGTGCTCTGCTCGCCGCCGCGCTTTTGCTGTCGCTGACCGGTCCGGCCGGCGCAGCCGATTACTACGGCACCCTGGAACCGTTCGCCAAACGCGCGGTGTATTTCCTGATGACCGACCGCTTCGTCAATGGCGATGAAAGCAATGATCAGCGGCTACAGGGCGGTGCTAACCGAACCTTCGATCGGCCGGTGGCCGGTGCGCCGGCCGGCGAAAGCGACAACATCGGCTATCTAGGCGGCGACTTCAAAGGTATCGAAAACAACGCCGACTACCTCAAGGAAATGGGCTTTGATGCCCTTTGGCTAACGCCGATCATCGACAACCCCGACGAGGCCTTCACCGGCGGCGATGCCGTGCAGTGGAAGGGCATGTTCCAGGACAAGGGCAAGACCGGTTACCACGGCTACTGGGGCAGCAACTTCTACAAAGTCGATGAACATCTGCCGAGCAAAGATCTCGATTTCGGCATGCTCAACCACGAGCTGTCTGAACGCGGCATCCATACCGTACTCGACATCGTGGCCAATCACGGTTCGCCGGCTTTCAGCATGCCCTCGCCGCAACCCAAATACGGCCAGATCTTCGACAAGGACGGCAAGCTCGTCGCCGACCATCAGAATCTGCCGGCGGCACAACTCGATCCGGTCAACAATCCGCTGCACCGCTTCTACAATACCAAAACCGAAATGGTGCAGCTGTCGGATCTGAATGAAACCAATCCGGCCGTCATGGATTACCTCATCGGTGCCTATATGCAATGGATCGATGCCGGCGCCGATGCCTTCCGCATCGACACCATCAAGCACATGCCGCTGCCGTTCTGGGCCGAATTCAGCCGGCGCATCCGCGCCAAGCATCCCGGCTTTTTCATGTTCGCCGAAGCCTATGATTACGAGGCCGGAAAGATCGCGCCGTTCTCCTGGGCGGAAAACGGTGGCATCAGCGTCTTGGATTTCCCGCTGAAAGCGAAGTTGGCGGATGCCTTCGGCCGCAAGCAAGCCGGCTTCCAGATCCTGGACGAGGCCCTGCATCTGGACAGCGGGCTTTACCAGAATCCGTATGAGCTGATGACGTTCTATGACAACCACGACATGCCGCGCCTGGATGCCGAGGACAGCGGTTTCATCGATGCGCATAACTGGCTGTTCACCGCCCGCGGCATTCCGGTGATTTACTACGGTTCGGAAACCGGCTTCATGCGCGGCAAAGCCGAGCACGAAGGCAATCGCAATTACTACGGACAGGCGCGCATTGACGCCGGCCTGAACCATCCGATTTATCGTGCCCTGCAACGCATTGCGAACATCCGTCGCGAATCACCGGCTCTGCAACAGGGATTGCAGCTCAATCTTCTGCTCAAAGGCGAGCGCGCCGCATTCCTGCGCGTCTTCCAGCACGGCGATGTCACGCAGACCGCACTGGTGCTGTTGAACAAAGGCGATAACCCGGCACGCTTCGATCTCAGGCATCTGTTGCAGGCCGGTGAATGGCGTTCCGCCATTAGCGGCAACCGCGTGCGCATCGATGCCGCCAAACCGCGGCTGAAAACCGAAGTGCCGGCACACGGCGTGGAAGTGCTGCTGTTCGATGGCGCCATCACGGCGCCGGATCTGATTACGGCACTGGACCGGCTTCAGGTTGGGAAAGCGCGCCGCACGACCGGCGGATGACCAGTTTGGCCGGCAGCATGCTGCTGGTCACTGGTTCGTTATTGATCTGGTGGATCAAGGTCTTCACCAGCAGTTCGCCGGCCTGCTTGGTGTCCTGCAGCACGGTGGTCAAGCCCGGGGATACGAAATTGGCCATCGGGATGTTGTCGAAGCCGACCACAGCGATGTCTTCCGGTACTTTCAGACCGCGCTCCTGGATGGCGCGCATGGCGCCGATGGCGATCAGATCGCTGGCACCGAATACCGCATCAACCGCCTCGCCCTGCGCGAGCAAGGTCTGCATGGCCTCATGGCCGGCCTGCTCGGTGGTGATGGCATCGATCTGCAGCGCGGGATCGGGTGCGATGCCGGCCTGCGCCAGCGCCTCGGCATAACCGCGGTAGCGCTCGAAGAACTCCGGGTAACGCTCGGAGGCATGACCGATAAAGCCGATGCGACGGTGGCCTTGTAGCAACAGGTGCTCGGTCATCTCGCGGCCAGCAGCGCACGAAATGGGTGCCCTGCTCGACCAACTTGTTCAACCGGTGCGCGTAATCCAGATAATCGCCGTAACCGAGCAGGATGATGCCGTCGGCTTTGCGGCTGTCCTCGAAATCGGCGTGCCAGTCGTTGGAGGCCTGCTGGAAGGAAATCAGCAGATCGTAGCCGTACTGCGAACAGGCCCGGGTGATCGAACCGATCATCGACAGGAAGAAGGGGTTGATCTGCGAGTCGTCGGAAGTCGGGTCCTCGAACAGCAAAACGGCCAGCGTGTCGGAATGCTGGGAACGCAGGTTGGAGGCGTTCTTGTCGACCGTGTAGTGCATTTCCTTGGCGATGGCCTGGATGCGCTTGCGGGTTTCCTCATTGACCAGCGGACTATTGCGCAGGGCGCGCGACACCGTGGACTGGGAGACCCCGGCGCGGTAGGCGATGTCGAAGGAGGTAGTTTTGGATTTCATGCAACGCGAAGACCCGGTCAACGGCTTCCAGTATAGCCCATCGCCGTCGGTGTTCAGGTTTCCAGACGGTTGTGAAGGGCCGTAGCCGCGCCGATCAATCCCGGGGCGTCATGGGTAATCACATGCATGGCCACGGTTTCCAGATAGGCCGCGAAGCGACCCTTGGCTAGGAAACGTTCGCGGAATGCACTGGCGCGCAGATAGGGAATGAAGCGCGGAATGATGCCGCCGGCGATGGCCACGGTCTTGGCGCCGTGGATCAAGGCGGCGTCACCGACCACACTGCCGAAAATGGAACAGAAGCGTGCCAG
>JBEAYK010000022.1:0-10069 GCA_041159305.1 Pseudomonadota bacterium | reverse complement strand
GAGGGTGATGACCCAGGGGCCGCAGGCGGCGATGGCTACATACGGGTTGATGGCATCATCCGGGTAGAAATTGACGAAGCCGGCTTGGGTGGCATTGATCTGGGCCTGCTCGTCGGCGTCAATCAGTTCCGGAAATTCCACGGCCAAGGACGGATAGGCCTCAGTGGCACGCGTGGCGGCGGTTAGCAGATCCGGGTATTGGGCCGATAGACGCAGTAGGAGGGTGGCGTCATCGAGACCCTGGGTGCGGACGGCGCCGGAACGGGCGCGCAACGGGGAAAGAAGATCCAGAATGCTCATGGGGTGCTCCAGCTGCCGGGCGGCATTATGCAAAACGCGATTTTATCATGCGGGTTTTCCCGCCGTAACCCCCTCTATGGGGAAATCAACGACTTAGGCTACAATAAGCGGCTGATTTGGAGCCTTATGAAGAAATCCGATTTCCACTTCGATCTGCCACCGGAGCTGATCGCCCAAGCGCCATTGCCCGACCGCAGTGATTCCCGGCTGCTGTTGGTGCCTGCGCTTGACGGCCCCTTTCAGGACCGGCAATTCCGGGAGCTGCCGGACCTGTTGCAGGCCGGTGACCTGCTGATCTTCAACGACACACGCGTCATTCCGGCGCGCCTCTACGGTCAGAAGCAAACCGGCGGCCAAGTCGAAATCCTGATTGAACGTCTTTTGCCGGAGCAGTGCGTGCGAGCCCAGGTCGGCGCCTCGAAATCCCCGAAAGCGGGGAGCGGTATCACGTTGACCGATGGTACCTTGTTGACCGTGCTTGGCCGTGAGGAAGAATTTTACCGTCTGCGTTTTGACACCGAGGAGCCGGTCGAAACCGTGCTCAATCGACTCGGGAAGATGCCATTGCCGCCCTACATCCGCCGTGATTCCGATGCGGACGACGATACGCGCTATCAAACCGTATTCGCCCGCCATGCCGGCGCGGTGGCGGCGCCGACGGCGGGTCTGCATTTCGACCAGGATCTCCTGGCACAGCTGCAAGCCAAAGGCGTACAGATCGGCCACATCACTTTGCATGTGGGCGCCGGTACCTTCCAGCCCATGCGTGCGGAAAATCTGAAAGACCATGTCATGCACAGTGAATGGTTGAATGTGGGCGCCGAATTGTGCGCCCAGTGCGCCCAGATTGCGGCCACCAAGGCCCGTGGCGGACGCGTCATCGCCGTCGGAACCACGGTGCTGCGCGCGCTGGAAACGGCGAGTGTCGATGGAACGGTCAGGCCGTTTGCCGGCGATACCCAGATTTTTATTTTCCCCGGCTACACCATCCGCAGTATCGATGCCCTGATTACCAATTTCCATCTGCCGGAAAGTACTTTATTGATGCTGGTCTCGGCCTTCGCCGGCAAAGACCGCATTTTCGCGGCCTACCGGCATGCGGTTGACCAGCAGTACCGGTTCTTTTCCTACGGCGATGCCATGCTGCTGTATTCCGGAGCCGCGCCATGAGCCGCATGCATTTCCGCAAAACCGGCCAGGACGGCATGGCCCGACGCGGTGAATTGACATTCCCGCGCGGAACTATTCAGACCCCGGCGTTCATGCCGGTCGGCACCTACGGGTCGGTCAAAGCCATGAAGCCCGAGGACATCCTCGCCACCGGTGCCGAAATCATTCTCGGAAACACCTTCCATCTTTATCTGCGCCCTGGCCTTGACGTCATCGAAGCGCATGAGGGCTTGCACCGGTTTACCCAATGGCAGAAACCGATCCTGACCGATTCCGGCGGCTTCCAGGTCTGGTCCTTGGCCAAGCGGCGAAAGATCACCGAGCAGGGTGTGACCTTCGCATCGCCGGTGGATGGTGCCAAGGTCTTCATCGGCCCGGAAGAAAGCATGCAGATCCAACGCGTGCTTGGTTCCGACATCGTGATGATTTTCGACGAGTGCACGCCGTATCCAGCGACGGAAATCGTGGCCCGCAAATCCATGGAGTTATCGCTTCGTTGGGCTGAGCGTTCGAAACAGGCGCACGAAGGCAATGATGCGGCACTGTTCGGCATCGTGCAGGGTGGGGTGTATCCGCATCTGCGCACGGCCTCTGCCGAAGGATTGAAAGCCATCGGATTCGACGGTTATGCGGTCGGCGGTCTGGCCGTGGGCGAACCCGCGCACGAGCGCGAACAGACCCTTGAAGCCATTTGCCCGCAGTTGCCCGAAGATAAACCGCGTTATCTGATGGGCGTCGGCAAACCCGAGGACATCGTGGAAGCAGTGGCCCGTGGCATCGACATGTTCGATTGCGTGATGCCGACCCGCAATGCCCGCAACGGCCACTACTTTACCCATCAGGGCCAAGTCCGCATCCGCAATGCCCGCTATGAAAAGGATCTATCGCCGATCGAGCCGGGCTGTGGATGCTACACCTGCACGCACGGGTTTACCCGGGCCTATCTGCGCCACTTGGACCGTTGCAATGAAATCCTGGCCTCGATGCTGGCCACCATCCATAACCTGTATTACTACCAGCAGCTGATGCGGGAAATCCGGCAAGCTATTGAAAATAATGCCTACGCGGCGTTCCGTGAGGACTTCTACCGGCAACGTACGCAGCCTTGAAAAGCCCGCTGGCCGCACCCAGTTATGTCATAATTGCCCATTGTTTCGCATTCAATCAAGGATTTACGATATGTCCCTGCTCGATTTGATCATTTCGCCCGCCGCCGCCCAGGCCGCTCCCGCCCAGCAAGGCAGCCCGATGTCGCTTCTGGTGATGATGGTGCTGTTCTTCGCCGTGTTCTATTTCATGGCCATCCGTCCGCAGATGAAGCGTGCCAAGGAACACCGTGCGCTGCTGGCCGGCCTGTCGAAAGGTGATGAAGTGATTGCCGCCGGCGGCGTCGCCGGCCGTGTCGAAGATCTTGGTGAACACTTCGTCGGCATTGAAATCGCCAATGGGGTGGTCGTCAAGGTTCAAAAGAATGCCATTACCGCGGTGTTGCCCAAGGGCACCCTGAAATCCGCCTAATTCCTCTTTGAGAGCCATCAGGCTCCGGGTTCCGTCATGCTTGAATTTCCGAAATGGAAGTATGCGCTCATCGCAGTGGTCTTGCTTGCCAGCGTCATTTATTCCCTCCCCAACATCTATCCGCAGCAACCGGCGGTCCAGATCAGCGTCAACCGCGGTGAACTCGAAACCGGCCTGAGCGGCCGCATCGAAGCCCTGCTCAAGAGCAATGGCATCACCCCGGTGGGTGTCGCTGTCGAAAACGGCGATGTCATGGTTCGTTTGGCCAATCCCGAAGACCAGATCAAAGCCGCCGATATCATCCGTCCCGAACTCGGTGCGCGCTACACGGCCGCGCTGAATCTGGCATCGACGGTGCCGGCCTGGCTGAGTGGCTTGGGCGCCCAACCGATGACCCTCGGTCTCGATTTGCAGGGCGGTGTGCACTTCCTGATGCAGGTCGACCAGCAGGCCGCGCTCGATAAACGTACCAATGCCTACGCCGAGGAAATCCGCGCGGCACTGCGTGAAGCCAAGATTTCGGGTTATGACGTAAGCTCTACGCCGGCAGGGATTCGGGTCACCTTTACCACCGAGTCCGACCGGAACAAAGCACGATCCCTGCTAGGCAAGAACTTCCTGACGCTTACTGCAGTCGATTTGCCCGAAGATCAGGGAGTCGGCCTGAATGTCAGCATGATTCCTTCGGAAGCCAAGTTGATTGCCGATGGTGCTGTTGACCAGAACATCAATACCCTTCGTAACCGTATCGATGCGCTCGGTGTTTCCGAGCCGGTGATTCAACGGCAAGGCAGCAACCGTATCATCGTGCAGCTTCCGGGCGTGCAGGATACGGCGGAAGCCAAGGATATCATCGGTGCCACCGCAACCTTGGAATACCGCGCCATGATCGGTGATATGGCCGCCGCTGCCGAGGCCCAACGTTCCGGTATCGTTCCGGCCGAAGCGCGTCTGTATTTCATGCGTGAAACCAATCCGGACGGCAGCCGCATTCCGATTCTTCTTTCGCGGCGTGTCATTGTTTCCGGTGACCAGCTGGTCGATGCCACACCCGGAACCAACCCCGAAAACGGCCAGCCGATGGTGAGCATCAAGCTCGATACCGCCGGCGGCAAGCGTATGTTCAACCATACGCTCGACAACGTCGGCAAGAACATGGCCGTGGTTTATGTCGAACGCATCCCGGAAACCCGCAAGGTCGACGGCGTCGAAGTGCGCAGCGTCAAGATTCTTGAGGATGTGATCAACTCAGCCACCATCCAAGGCGTGTTCGGCAAGGATTTCCAGACCACCGGCCTGGATCCGCAGGAAGCCGACCGCTTGTCCAAGCAGCTGAAATCCGGCGCCCTGGCGGCCCCGATGGATTTCGCCCAGGAACGTGTCATCGGTCCGAGTCTAGGTGCCGAGAACGTCGAGCGCGGCGTGAATGCGGTGATGTACTCGTTCGTGTTCGTGCTGATCTTCTTTGTGCTTTACTACAAAATGTTCGGCGTCATCACCAATCTGGCCCTGGTTCTGAACCTGTTGCTTGTGGTCGCGGTGATGTCGATGTTCGGCGCTACATTGACCTTGCCCGGTTTCGCCGGCATCGCCTTGACCGTCGGCATGTCCGTTGACGCCAACGTGCTGATCAACGAACGTATCCGGGAAGAGCTGCGCATCGGCAATACACCGCTGGCAAGCATCGCAGCCGGCTATGAAAAAGCCAGCGGCACCATTGTTGACGCCAACCTGACGGCCCTTCTCGGCGGTATCGCGATGGCGGCCTTCGGTTCCGGCCCGATCCGCGGCTTCGGCATCACCCTCATCATCGGCATTCTGACCTCGATGTTCACGGCTGTGACCGTGTCGCGGGCCATTGCCACCCTGATCTACGGCCGCCGGCGCAAGCTGAAGACGGTTTCGGTCTGATCTGCACGGAGCACTCAAGTGGAACTCTTTCCCCCGAACAGCAATATCAATTTCATGCGCATGCGATTTGTTTCGCTGGCGCTGGCCATCATCATCATGCTCGTTGCCATCGGCGGCATGGTGTTCAAGGGCTTCAATTTCGCGCTCGACTTCACCGGCGGCTATGAAACCGAAGTCCAGTTCAGCAAAACCGTGGATGTCGGCGAACTGCGCGAGAAGCTGGAGCAGGCCGGCTTCAAGGGCGCCCAGGTCCGCGTCATCGGTTCATCCAATGAAGTCGTCATCCGCATGCAGGCCCAGGAAAGCGGCAACCGCATCGACGGCAGCACCGTGGTCGCCGCGGTGCAGAGTGCGGACAATCCGGCCACCCTGCGCGATTACTACTATGTCGGACCGCAGGTCGGCAAGGAGCTCGCGGAAAGCGGTCTACAGGCCCTCA
The DNA here is from genome assembly GCA_041159305.1 of Pseudomonadota bacterium. Lineage (GTDB taxonomy): Bacteria > Pseudomonadota > Gammaproteobacteria > Xanthomonadales > Xanthomonadaceae > Arenimonas. The sequence goes on along the minus strand of JBEAYK010000022.1, from coordinate 4,731 downwards.
TTTTCGTGGTCATCGGCTTCTTGGCCTATGTCTGGATCCGCTTCGAACTGAAATTTGCCATCGCGGCCATCATCACCACCCTGCATGACGTCGTGCTGGTTGCCGGCTGGTTCGCGTTGTCCGGTCATGAGTTCGATCTGGCCGTGCTGGCCGGCGTATTGTCGGTCATGGGCTATTCGATCAATGACACCATCGTGGTGTTCGACCGTGTACGCGAGAACTTCAAGACCCTGCACAAGCTTTCGCCGCTTGAGATCATGAACCGCTCGGTCAATCAGACTCTGTCGCGCACCATCATCACCTCGTTCGTGGCCTTGCTGACGGTTCTGGCCCTGTATTTCTTCGGCGGTGATTCGCTCAAAGGCATGGCCGAATCGCAGATTCTCGGTATTGTCATCGGTACCCTGTCCTCGATCTTCGTGGCCTGTCCGCTGCTGCTTCTGCTCGGCGTCACCAAGCAGGATTTGATGCCGAAAGCCCGTGATGAAGAGGCCTTGAACGCGCGTCCGTAATGCCCGGATTCCGGCCAAGAAAAACCCCGCCAAGGCGGGGTTTTTCGTATCTAAATCGGCTGGCTCAGAAGCTCTTGCCGTATTCAGACTGTGCAATGGCCGCTTGCAGCATCGGGTTGATGCGGACGTTGCCGGCGACGATGTTGCCGGCATCGAGAATGCGTTCGCCGCGGCCCTTGAAGTCGGAAACACGGCCACCGGCTTCGCGCACCAGCAACATGCCGCCGGCCACGTCCCAAGCCTTGATGCCGGATTCAAAGTAGGCGTCGCTGCGGCCGCAGGCCACATAGGCCAGGTCCAGTGCTGCTGAACCGGTACGCCGGATATCTTCGGCAGTGCTCAGCAGGGCTTTGCAGAAATCCAGATGCGGACCGATACGGCCGCGGTCGCGGGGCGGGGTGCCGGTGATAACCAGCGCGCCGGACAGATCCTTGCGGTCAGTAACCCGGATCTTCCGGTCATTAAGCAGGGCACCCTTGCCCTTGCTGGCGGTGAACAGCTCGTTTTTGATCGGATCGTAGATGACGGCTTCAATCGGCTCGCCGTTCTCCACCAAGGCGATGGAAACGCAATAATGCGGAATGCCGTGCAGGAAGTTGGAGGTGCCGTCGAGCGGGTCGATCACGAAGGTCTGTTTGCCTTTGCCCATCGCGCCGGATTCCTCGCACAGGAAAGCCGCATGCGGGTAGGCACGTTTGAGTTCCTTGATGATTTCGGCCTCGGCGAGGGAGTCCACTTCGCTGGCGTAGTCCTGTTTGGTCTTTTCGAACACGTTCAGGCTGTCGAGCTTGTTCATATGACGTAAAATGACCGTGCCGGCTTGGCGTGCGGCTTTCACCATCACGGTGATGACGGGATTCTGCATGGGGACTACCCTTGGCTAAGTTGGAATAAGAACAGGATGCTGTCGAGCAACACCGCGCCTATGATACCGCAAACCGCCGCCCGACTGGAATGTCTGCCGGTATCCCGTTCATCCCACAGCCCGGAAAACGTCGACCATGACCCTGACTGATCCCATCCGAATCATCCTGGTAGGTACCCAGCATCCCGGTAATATCGGCTCTGCGGCACGTGCCATGAAAACCATGGGTCTGAGCCAGTTGGTACTGGTGGCACCCAAGCGCTTCCCGGACCCCGAGGCGAATGCCTTGGCGGCGGGTGCCGAGGATATCGTGCAGCAGGCCAGGGTGGTCGAAACCCTCGATGAGGCCTTGCATGGCTGCCGGTTTGCGCTGGGCACCACCGCGCGCGACCGCGCCATCAGTCTGCCGGAACATACGCCGCGCGAGGCGGCAACGGCCTTGCTCGAGCACACCGAAACCGGCGGACAGGTGGCGATCTTATTCGGCCGCGAACGGACCGGTCTGGACAACGATGAACTGATGCGCTGTCATGGCCGCGTCTTCATTCCCTGTAACCCGGATTACGCATCTTTGAATCTGGCGTCAGCGGTGCAGGTGCTCAGTTATGAAATCCGCCTGCGCCGCATTGAACTCGGCCTGTTGCCTGCCAAAGCGCCGGCCGTGGACGAAAGCGAGCCGGCCAGTCTGGACCAGCTCGAACGGATGTTCACGCATCTGGGTGAATTCATGGATGAAATCGATTTTCATAAAGGCCGATCGCCTGACATGATCAATCAGCGCCTGCGCCGGCTGTTCCTGCGGGCACAGATGGATGAGCGCGAAATCAAAATCATCCGCGGCATGTTATCGGATGCGCAGCGCTTATTGGCTCAGAAGAAATAAGCCCAGAGTTTTTCGAGCAGGCTGATGATATAGCCTGAAAACTCGGCCAGTATGATGATTTCAATGATGCCCATGATCCAGCCGAGGCCCAGCAGGATGCCATCGCGTTCGATGAATCCGAAGCTGAATGCCAGCACGATCAGTCCGAAAGGGTAGTTGGTCAGGGGAATCGGCAAGGCCAGAAGGATGCCGAGTACCAACAGCAGCAGTCCGCTGAAAGCGCGCGCCCAGGCGTGATCAAATGCGTATTCATAGCGCGGTTTGCTGAGCTTCTCGATCCATTTCAGCCACGGATCGAAACGGCGCTGGAAATTGATGATATGCGAACGTTTGAAGGTCTTGCGGCCGATGAATTTCGGTATCCAGGGGTGTTCGAGCTGCCACATCAGCTGCAATCCGATCAGTGATGTCAGCAGACCGCTGAATGCACCCTGGCCGGCGGGAATCGGAATGAACACCGGAATCAGTACAAACAGCAGGAACAGGCCGTAACTGCGGTGGCGGAAGCTGTCCAGCACAAGATCGAAGCTGAGGTCATCATCCGGACTGCCATCGGCCAGTTGCTGCAGCAGGATGCGGGTGCTTATTTCGTGGCTCATGGCGTTATTGGTCGAACGCGGCGTCGGCGACCGGCTTGCGGCCGATCAGGAGCTTGTCGATGCGGGCGCCATCGAGGTCAATGACTTCAACGCGCCAGGGCCCGAACTCGAAAACCTCTCCGGTATGCGGTATGCGGCCGAAGTGCGCGATGACCATGCCTGCAGCCGTGGTGAAATCATTTTCATCTTCTCCGGGAAGGCTCTGCACGTTCAGCAGTTCACGAAGGTCTTCCACGGCCAAACGACCGTCGATCAGCCAGCTGCCGTCCTCGCGCTCCACAATCAACGCTTCATCTTCGGTATCTTCCATGCCCTGAATGCGTCCGAGCACGGCACCGATCAAGTCGTTGACGGTGACCATGCCGAGGATGTCGCCGTATTCATCAACCACCAAGGCCAGCGTCTGCTGTTCTTCGCGGAAGATTTCCAGAAGCCGCAGGGCATTGGTGGATTCGGATACGAATAGGGCAGGCCGCAGAACCCCGAACAGCTCCTTGTTGCTGCGGGCTTCGCGGCCGACCAGGGTTTTCGACTCCAGAACGCCCAGCACATTGCTGTCATCCTTATCGAATACCGGATAACGGCTGTATGGATGTTCGCGCAAGGTGGCTTGGTTTTCTTCCAGGCTGGCATTGGCATCCAGCCAGATGATCAGGGTGCGCGGGGTCATCAGTGATTCGGCGGTGCGGTCGCCCAGGCGCAACACACGGTTGAGCATGTTGCGTTCATCGGCGTCGATCATGCCCTGTTCGTGGCTTTCCGCTACCAGATGGCGGATTTCCTCATCGGTGACTTTATCTTCAGCGCGGTTGTCCAGCCCCAGCATTCGCATCAGGAAGCGGGTGCTGCCGGCCAAAACGACCACGGCTGGCCGCGCGATGGTAGCCAATATCCGCATCGGGATAGCGACCATGACCGCGACCTTCTCCGAATGCAGTGTGCCAAGGCGCTTGGGCAACAGTTCGCCAAGCACGACGGAAACGTAGAGGATGCCGCCGAAGCTCAGGGCGTAGGCAATGTAATCGGAATAGGGACCGAGCACCGGGATGTGAGCCAGTGCGGGTTGAATCCTTTCCGCCAGTGATTCGCCGCCGAAATAACCGGTCAACAGCCCAAGCAAGGTTATCCAGACCTGAACTGCAGACAGGAAGCTTTCCGGGTGCTCCGAGAGCTCCAGGGCCGCGCGCGCGCGCTTGGATTCCTGCGCCAACTGTTTCAGGCGGGACTTGCGGGAAGTCACCACGGCCATTTCTGAAAGGGCAAAAAAGCCGTTCAGCAGGACCAGCAGGATGACGATGGCAATTTCAAACATGGATATCTGACGATTCCGGATGCAGGAGATAGCATACCTTATGGCGGTGCGGCCCGCCGCCGGAATATTACAGAACTGTAATATTTGGTCACTTTTGCACTACAATATCGCTTGGTTAACCCCCCGTTCAGGAGTGCCTTATGTTTTCCTTGCAAACCATTTTTGGCAAAGGTGACAAATTCTATGGATTGCTGGAGGCCAGTGCTTCGGCGGCCCGGGAAAGCACGCATGCCCTCGGCGAGTTGTTGGCCACCCCGGCGTCCCAGCGCTCCTTGGAAAAATTCAAGTTGGCCCGGCAGCGTGAAAAGGATTTGGCTGCCCAAATCAGCCATGAGTTGGTCAATACCTTCGTGACCGCCCTTGAGCGCGAGGACATCGAAGCCCTGTCGAACGTCTTGTACAAAATCCCCAAGGTCATCGAGAAATTCGCCGAACGCTTTATGCTGGCCTCCCACCGATTAGGCGATGTTGACTTCATTCCGCGTGCCAAGATGCTCGAACAGAGCTGCGAGGTACTGGAAGAAATGGTCGGTCAGCTGCGCAAAGGCATGAACATCGAA
>JBEAYK010000251.1:0-2590 GCA_041159305.1 Pseudomonadota bacterium | reverse complement strand
CGGTACTGGCTGCCGATATCATTGCCCTGCCGGTTCAGCTGGGTCGCATCGTGGGCCACGGCAAAGAACACCTGCAGCAACGCCGGAAATCCGATGACCGCGGGGTCGTAGTCGATCCGGATGACCTCGGCATGACCGCTGACACCAGTGCACACCGCCTCGTAGTTGGCACGTTCGGCCCGGCCTCCGGCATAACCCGGGGCGATGCTGCGAACCCCGTCCAAGGCGCCGAACACGGCTTCCGTACACCAGAAGCAACCACCCGCCAGGATGGCAACGCCGCAATCCATCGCGGGCGGTAAAGGCATCCGGGGTGGTGGAACCTGCTCCGGAGAGACGCTCAGATTCAAGCCGGGGATGGCACAGACGCTCATGATTCACAATTCCTTGCCGCTTTGACGGCATACTGGGACGGGAAAGCCACTGGATTGATTTGGCCTGTAAGTTTAGCTCCGGTAGCGCGACCAATTCGTGAAGCCACCGTCTGCATCAGGATAGACCATGAACGATTTGAGCCGTATCCCCGCCTCTGAAATCACGCCCGAATCGGTGTATCTGCGGCGCCGGGAGCTGATCGGCGCCGGTCTGGCCTCCCCGCTGCTGGCATTAGCCGGTTGCAGTGAAGCCAAGGAACCTGCGGCCGTGAACCGTCCGAAGGACAGCCCAGATGGCTTCCGAACGGCGGATACCCTGACGCATTTCGAGGATGCCAGCAGTTACAACAATTTTTATGAGTTCGGGACCGGCAAAACCGACCCGGCTAAAAACGCCCATCGCTTGCGCACCCTGCCCTGGGTCGTGTCAGTGGAAGGCGAAGCGGAAATCACCGGCGCCTATCATCTCGACAAGTTGCTGAAAGGCATGGCCGTCCAAGACCGCATTTACCGTCTGCGTTGCGTGGAGGGCTGGTCGATGGTCATTCCCTGGCAAGGCGTTCCGCTGGCAGAGGTTATCAACCGCTTCAAGCCGACCTCGAAGGCCAAATACGTCGCGTTCTACAGCAAAGCCGACCGCGAGCAGATGCCCGGAATGGCCTATGAGAGTATTCCTTGGCCCTACCGTGAGGGCCTACGCATCGACGAGGCCATGAACCCGTTGGCGCTGCTGGCCACCGGTATGTATGGCAAACCGATGCCGAACCAGAACGGCGCGCCGCTGCGTCTTGTGGTGCCTTGGAAATACGGCTTCAAGAGCATCAAATCGATCGTGCGCATCGTGTTCACCGAAAAAATGCCGCAAACCAGCTGGAACATGCTGCAGCCCGAGGAATACGGGTTTTATTCCAACGTCAACCCGGATGTCGATCACCCGCGCTGGAGCCAGGCCAGCGAACGCCGCATCGCCGGCACGGACAGCAAGCTGTTCGGCCAACGCATCGCCACCCTGCCCTTAAACGGCTACGCCAAGCAGGTGGCCCATCTCTATAAAGGCATGGATCTGCGCAAGTGGTTCTGAGCCGCGTGGACTGGCGCTGGTTCGGTCTGAAGACGGCAGCACACGCGCTGGCCTTGTTGCCGGCGGTCTTACTCATCAACAAGGCCCTCAACGACCGACTCGGTGCCGACCCGGTGGCGGCACTGACCCACCAAAGCGGCGAATGGGCGCTGCGCCTGCTGCTGCTGAGTCTGGCCATGACGCCGCTACGGATGGTCCTGAAACAGGCCTGGCCGATCCGCTTCCGTCGCTTGCTCGGTCTCTACGCCTTTTTTTACGCCAGCCTGCATTTCGCGGTGTATTTGTTTCTCGATTTGGGCAGCGGCTATTGGTCGCAGATCGGTGCCGACATCCTGAAACGCCCCTTCATCACGGTCGGCTTCACGGCTTGGCTGCTGCTGTTGCCGCTGGCACTGACCTCGAACCGTTGGATGATGCGACTGCTGAAAAAGAACTGGCAGCGCCTGCACCGGCTGGTCTATGCCATCGCCATTCTGGCCGTGCTGCATTACTGGTGGTTGGTGAAGTCGGATATCCGCGAGCCCTTGCTGTATGCGGCAATTCTTGCCCTGTTGCTGGGCTTTCGCCTGTTTTCGCATTTGAAGGTCCGTCGTGCCGCCGTATAATGCCTCATGGAATCCGTGACGCTTTATCACAACCCGGCATGCAGTAAATCCCGTGACACCCTCGCGTTGATTCGCGCCGCCGGCATCGAACCGACCGTCATCGACTATCTACAGAACCCGCTGTCACGCCACGATCTGGAAGCCTTGCGACAGGCGCTGGATCTTCCGGCACTATGTCTGCTGCGCACCGGCGATGCGCGCTATGCCGAGATGGGATTGGACGCGCCCGATTGCAGCGATGAACAGCGCATGCAGGCACTGGTTGCGGAACCTTCCCTGTTCAACCGGCCGGTGGCGGTCAGCGCGCACGGCGCCCGGATCTGCCGGCCGCCGGAAACGGTTCTGGAAATCCTGCCGGAATAAAACGAGATGTGACGCATGCATCACGGTTCATGTCTATGCGGCGCCATCCGCTTTGAAATCAAGGCCGATCTGCACGGGCCCGATGCCTGTCACTGTATGCAGTGCCGTAAACACTCCGGTCACTACTGGGCCTCCACCGACGTCGCCCGCGAGGCGCTTTCCATTAC
>JBEAYK010000250.1:0-2593 GCA_041159305.1 Pseudomonadota bacterium | reverse complement strand
GAAATATCCGGCACCGGGCGGTGCCGCCGCCATCGGCGACACGGTGCGGCCTTTCACCGTGACCGACTTCGGTGGCAACCCGCGCACCCTACCGACCCCAGGCCGCTGGCAGGTCATCAACTACTGGGCCAGCTGGTGCGGCCCCTGCCGATTGGAAATGCCCTGGCTGGATGCACTGCACGCCGATAACCAAGGCCGCTTTGAAGTCATCGGCATCGCCTTGGAAGCCCCCGATGCGGCCGCCACCCTGTTGACCGACATCCCCGTCCGATTCACCCAACACCACGAGCCACCCGGCGCAACAGACAGCTCGGTGCATCTGGGTAATGGCTGGGGGGTGCTGCCGTTCACGGTGCTGATCGACCCACAGGGCCGCTTGGTCAAACGCCATATCGGCGTGTTTACCGGCGAAGCCCAATTGCGGCAATGGCTGCAGGACGGCATGCACTGAGTTCTTGCCGTTAACAAAAATCAAACAGCATTCATTTTCAGCGAAATCCCGTCATTTTCTAGACAAATCCCCTCAAGTTTGCGAAACTGAGCGTTCGCTTGGGGAGGGTGCTGTGGCGTATTTTCTGGTGTTGAACGGTCCGAATCTGAATCTGCTGGGGCAGCGCGAGCCGGGAATCTACGGCACGCAGACCCTGGCGCAGATCAATGACGCCCTGAAAATCCAAGCCGAAAGTGCCGGCCACCGCATCGCCTTCCTGCAGAGCAACGCCGAACACGAACTGGTCGAGGCCGTACAGAACGCGCCCACCCAAGGCGTGGATGCCATCCTGATCAACCCGGCGGCGTTCACCCACACCTCGGTCGCCCTGCGCGATGCCTTCGCGGCAGTCGGCCTGCCCTTCATCGAGGCGCACCTGTCGAATCCACACAGCCGCGAGCCGTTTCGGCAGCATTCCTATTTTTCCGATCTGGCCAAAGCCGTCATCTGCGGCTTCGGTCCGGACAGTTACCGCTTTGCCCTGACGCAGCTGATGCAGTGGTTTCCCGCATCCGCCGCCGACACCCCCTGAACCACGTACACGAGGTCATTATGGACTTACGCAAAATCAAAGCCCTGATCGAACTGCTGGAAAAGTCCAGCCTGTCCGAACTGGAAATCAAGGAAGGCGAGGAAACCGTACGCCTGGCCCGCCACACCGGCATGGCCGCACCGGCTCCGGTCATCCATCATGTAGCCGCTCCTGCAGCGCCGGCCGAAGCCCCGGTGCGTGCACCGGCCGCCAGCCCCGGCCCGTCGGCCGAAGCGGTCGGCAAATCGGCCAAAGCGGTGCCGGACGGTCACACCGTGCGCTCACCGATGGTCGGCACCTTCTACGCCTCGCCGAGCCCGGAAGCCGCACCCTATGTGCGCGTCGGCCAGAGCGTGAAAGCCGGCGACACCATCGGCATCATCGAAGCAATGAAAATGTTCAATCCGATCGAAGCCGACGTTTCCGGTACCGTGACCGCGGTTCTGGTTCAGCCGGGCCAAGCCATCGAATTCGACGAAGCGATGTTCATCATCTCCTGAGCAGGTTGAAGCCATGTTGAAAAAAGTCGTCATCGCCAACCGCGGCGAAATCGCGTTGCGTATCCTGCGCGCCTGCCGCGCGCTCGGCATCAAGACCGTGGCCGTGCATTCCACCGTCGACCGCAACCTCAAGCATGTGGCCATGGCCGACGAATCGGTGTGCATCGGACCGGCGCCGTCAATCGAAAGCTACCTGAACGTTCCGGCCATCATCGCCGCCGCGGAAGTGACCGACGCCGACGCCATCCATCCGGGTTACGGCTTCCTTTCGGAAAACGCCACCTTCTGCGAACGCGCCGAAGGTTCAGGTTTCATCTTCATCGGCCCCACCGCCGATGTCATCCGCATGATGGGCGACAAAGTCGAGGCCATCCGCGCCATGAAGGATGCCGGCGTGCCCTGCGTGCCCGGCTCGGGCGGACCGCTTGGCGACGACGCCATGGCCAACCTAAAAATGGCCGAAGACATCGGCTATCCGGTCATCATCAAAGCCGCCGGCGGCGGCGGCGGACGCGGCATGCGCGTGGTGCGCGAAGCCGACAGCCTGATCACCTCGATCACCACCACCCAGCAGGAAGCCAAGGCCGCGTTCAACAACGACATGGTCTACATGGAGAAATTCCTGGAGAACCCGCGCCACATCGAAATCCAGGTGCTGTCGGACGGCCAGGGCAACGCCATCCATCTGGGCGAACGCGACTGCTCGATGCAGCGCCGTCACCAGAAAGTGGTGGAAGAAGCACCGGCTCCGGGCATCACGCCCGAACAGCGCGCCGAAATCGGCCGCATCTGCACCGAAGCCTGCATACGCATCGGCTACCGCGGTGCCGGCACTTTCGAATTCCTGTATGAGAACGGCCGTTTCTACTTCATCGAAATGAACACCCGCATCCAGGTCGAGCATCCGGTCACCGAAATGATCACCGGCGTCGATCTGGTGCGCGAACAACTGCTGATTGCCTCCGGCCAGAAACTGTCGCTGACTCAGGACGATATCGTCATCCGCGGCCATGCCATCGAATGCCGCATCAATGCCGAAGATCCGGACAGCTTCCTGCCGAGCCCGGGCCT
>JBEAYK010000249.1:0-3466 GCA_041159305.1 Pseudomonadota bacterium | reverse complement strand
GTGGAAGCCGCGCGCGTGCTTGGCAAGGGCGCGCATGCCGGTTTGATCAATGCCGTTCTGCGCCGCAGCCAACGTGACGGCCTGCCGGTCAGTGACGACATCGGCATCCAGGAAAACCACCCGGATTGGCTGTTGGCGCGCTTGCGTGCCGACTGGCCCGAGGCCTGGGCCGATATCGTGGCGGCCAACAACCGCGTAGCGCCGTTGTGGTTGCGCATTCCCGGCGCCGCGCCGCAGCGCGAGGCGTTTGCCGCCCAGCTGCAGGCGCAGGACATCGCCCATCGGGTTTCCGATCTTGCGCCGCAGGCCATCCGCATCGATGATGCGATTGCACCGACACAGCTTCCGGGCTGGCAGGACGGGCATGTGGCGGTGCAGGATCTGTCGGCGCAGCTGCCGGCCATGGCATTGGCGGTCAAGGCCGGCGAAACGGTGTGGGACATGTGCGCCGCACCCGGCGGTAAGTCGGCGCAATTGCTGGAATCGGCGCCGGCCATGCTGCTGCTCACCGACAACGAACCCGATCGCCTGCCGAAAATCAACGCGCTATTCGCGCGCCTTGGTTTTGCCGAAGATGCCGCCGCACTGCATGCCTTGGATGCCACACAGCCGCTTCCGGAAACACTGCCGAAGCACTTCGATGCCATTCTTCTCGATGCGCCGTGTTCGGCCACCGGCATCATCCGCCGGCAGCCACATTCTTATTGGTAGATGGTCCAGATCTATAGTAATTGTTCACGAGGTTATAGTTACCTCCCTCACCCCCGTACACATTATTGTTGCCCCAATTGTAGATCACGTTATTCCGGTAGTCCACCAGTTCTTGCAGCAACATACGGACGCGCGGCCTTTGCCCCTGGGTGCCGCGCCGAGCGCACCGGCCACCGCGCCGTGATCGCACAGGAGATGGCCATCGATGCCTGAAGTCCGCAACTTGCCGCACGCTCTTCCCGCCAAAGCCGTCTGGTGGTTTTTCGCCATCGCCTTCGTGGTCCTGTTCGCCGGCTACGGTCTGCGCGATCCCTGGCCGGCCGACGAACCGCGCTTCGTGCTGGTTGCCAAGCAGATGGTGGAGTCCGGCAACTGGCTGTTTCCGCATCGTGGCATCGAACTCTACCCCGATAAACCACCGGTGTATTTCTGGCTGCTGGCGCTCGCGTATTTCCTGATCGGCAGCTGGCGCTGGAGTTTCCTGTTGCCGTCCCTGCTGTCGGGCATGGCGGTGCTGTGGCTGGTGTATGACCTCGGCAAGCGCCTGTGGCAACCGCGTGCCGGCCTGTGGGCGGCGGCGGCCGTGCTGGTGTCGCTGCAGTTCATGTATCAATTCAAGCGCGCGCAGATCGATCCAACCCTAGTGTTGATGACCACGGCCTCGTTTTATCTCATCGCGCGGCATGTGCTGCTGGAGCGCGACTGGCGCATGCTCAGCGGCGGCTTCGCCTTGGCCGGTCTGGGCGTGATCACCAAGGGCGTCGGCTTCCTGCCGCTGCTGGCACTGCTGCCCTTGGCGGCTTACCGGCATGGACAATGTACGCCGCTGACCGCGGCGCAGCACGGCGACCGCTGGCGTTGGCTGGGTGTGTTCGGCTGTTTTCTGTTGCCCATTGCGCTGTGGTTGTCGGCCATCGTGTACCTCGGTCTGAACTCGGGCAATCCCGAGCATGCCGAATACCTCAACAACATCCTGTTCAAGCAGACCGCCGAACGCTATGCCAATCCCTGGCACCATTACGAACCGTTCTGGTACTTCGCCGAAATCATCGCCTTGTTCTGGCTGCCGTTCTCGCTGAGTTGGTTCTGGCTGATTACGCCCTGGCGCAAGGCATTTGCCGAACGCGATCTGCGCGTGCTGTTTCCGCTGGCATGGGGCGTGCTGGTGGTGCTGTTCTTCAGTATCAGTTCCGGCAAGCGCGACATGTACATCCTGCCGGCGCTGCCGGCCTTCGCCCTGGCGGCGGCGCCCTATCTGCACGACATCAGTGAACGCCGCGGTTTCCGCATGGCGCTGCTGGCGTTCGTGCTGGTGCTCGGCCTGATCTTTACCGGGCTCGGCATCGCCGCATTGAGCGGGCAAGCCGGTTTCGCCGAAGCGCTGGTCAGCGAACGCGGCCTTGGCGCGGAAGTGCGTTGGCTGTGGTGGATGCTGGTGGTCTGCGGCGGCATCAGTCTGGTGCTTGGCTTGTGGGCGCGTACGCGGCGGGTGCTGACCGCCACCGCCATCAGTCTGGGCCTGTTTTGGATCGGCTATGGGTTGGTGGCCTATCCGGTGCTCGATGCCAGCAGTTCAGCGCGTAATCTGATGCAGCAGGCCTTCCTACAGGCCGGACCGGGCACGGAGATCGGCATGGTGGCCTGGAAAGAACAGAATCTTCTGCAGGCGCGCGGCAACGTCACCGAGTTCGGATTCCGGCAGCCCGATACCGTGCAGCTCGCGCGCGGCATGGCCTGGATGCAGGAAAGCCCGCAGACCCGGCTGTTGCTGGTGCACGAAAACAAGGAACTGGCCTGCATTGATTACGGTGGCCCGGGCACGCTCGCGCTGGACAAGGCCAACCGCCGCAGCTGGTGGCTGGTCAATATCGAAGCGGTTGCCGGCTGCGCGGAATCAGCGCGCGCGGAATAGTCCGTCGGCTGCGATTTTACCCAGTAGCTGGATCAGCACGCGCGCATCCGGCGGCAGCACCATTTCGGGCAAGCTCGGCGGATCCGACAGGCGCAAGGGCGCATCGTCCGTGGTGTCCGCCAGGATTGCCGGTTCCGGGAAGCGCACACCGTAGTGTTGTGCCAACCAGTCGAAATCGGGCCGGTGCCGTTCGTACACCATGCGTGCCAGAGCCGGCCGCAGCGCGATGCGGGAGGGGGCGGGCACGCTGCGCTGCACCAGGGTTTCAATTTGCTTGTGCAGAACGGCTTGCATCCGGACCTGGGCCGCTGAAAACTGGGCAGTATCCAGGTGCCGGTAAAGGTTGTACAGGCAGAACAGAGTTTCCGATGACATCGAGCGGTTCGAATCGACCCGTTTGTCCGGATGCGCAGCGATTCCGAAGAATTCCGAAATGCGGCTGTAAGCATCGGCGACCACACAGCCCTCGAGCAGCTGGCCACGGTCGAACGCGCGCACTTCGACATCACCCGGAAACACCGATTCCCAGGTTTCGATCCGTTCGCGGAAATTGAAGTAAAGAATGCGCGGATCCATGCGCGGCAAATCATTGCTGAATTTCACCGCCTGTTGGATGCCCGAGGCGTAACGAGCGGTGGCTTCACGCACATACAGCAGAATCCTGAAGTGGCCGTAGCCCATGGCTTCCACATCACTGCGGAAGCGCCGTACCGCGTCGGCATCGATGGCGCTCAGGTATTCCGAGGACAGCACCGCATTGTCCGCGTCCGGAAAGTGTTCCGGAATGCGCTGCCAGAAGTTGCGACGCACCAGCGCCACCGCCTCAGGATCCGGCATCTGCAG
>JBEAYK010000248.1:0-2605 GCA_041159305.1 Pseudomonadota bacterium | reverse complement strand
CTCTTCCTGGGCGGCGAAGCCTTTGACGGTGGCCACCAGGTTCGGTACCAGATCGGCGCGGCGCTGGTATTGGTTGAGCACCTCCGACCACTGCGCCTTGACGGCTTCATCCTGTTGCTGGATGGTGTTGTAGCCGCAACCGGACAGCATCGCGGCAAGGACGATGAGAAAGAACAGACGGACTCGTTGCATGGCGCACCTCGGGGACGGGATGGCCTTATCCTACCCCAAAATCAGCGTTTTTGCCGTCGTCGCGACAGGATATTCAGGGCTTCCACGGCTGCCGAGAACGCCATGGCGAAATACAGCAGGCTGCGTTCGATGTGGATGCCGAAACCATCGGCAATCAGGGCGACGCCGACCAGGATGATGAATGCCAGCGCCAACATCTTGACGGTCGGGTGCCGATCGATGAAGTCGCCGATCGGATTCGAGGCGAAAATCATGACGCCCACTGCGATAATGATGGCGGCAACCATTACCGCCCGGTTATCGACCATGCCGACCGCGGTAATCACGGAATCGAGGGAGAACACGATGTCGATGACCGCAATCTGGGCAATGACGTAACCGAACACCGCCGAAGGCTTGGTGTCGATGTCTTCTTCCTCGCCGCGGCCCTCGACCGAATCATGGATTTCCAGTGTGCCCTTCACCAGCAGGAACAGTCCCCCGCCGATCAGCACCAGATCGCGGACCGAGAAGTTTTGACCGAACAAGGAAAACAGATCGGTCTGCATGCGCGCCAGATAGGCCAATGACAGCAACAGCAGAATACGGGTGACGCAGGCCAGCATCAGACCGAATTTACGGGCGGCCGGGCGGCGTTCCGGTGGGAGTTTGCTGACCGCAATCGAGATGAATACCAGATTGTCGATGCCCAGCACGATTTCGAGCATCGCCAGCGTCGCCAGTGCAATCCAGATCTCGCCGTTGAAAATCCATTCCATCAGGAATCCTTGCTCCATTGCGGCCACAGTATCAAAAACCAGCAAACCACCACATTCACGTCGGACAGGAAGACGGCGGCCGAGCCCATGTCTTTGGCGCGGCCGGCCAGATCGTGATGCTCAGGCCCCCAGCGATCGACCACGGCCTCGATGGCCGAATTAAGGACTTCGACAATCAGAACCAGCAGCAGTACCGAAACCAGCAGGAAGCGCTCGACGCCGGTCTGCCCCAGATACAGTCCGAGTGGCACCAGCACAAGGCACAGGTAACCCTCCAATCGGAACGAGGATTCCACCTGCCAAGCGGCGCGCAAGCCCTTCATCGACCATTGGAAGGCCTGCCAGATGCGGAATGGCGAACGCGGAGCGTGGGTATCTTGACTGTCAGCCATGCGGATTCAGACGTTCGTGACAGACGGAAGGGATCGTGCCGAAAACATGGACAATGGCTTGCAAATCAACATGAACGGCACTCGGAACTGCGGAAACATCCCTATTTTGCCATAAAGACAGGGCATCGGTCCGGATTCAGCGCTTTTTGCCCATCAGCCCGCCCAGAATGCCGCGCATGAACTTGCGGGCCTGATACTTGGCTTCCTGCTCGATGACACCCTGTCGGCGGCCGTTGCCGAACAGGATTTCCTGCAGGAATCCGGGTTCTTCTTTAGCAGCTTTCTCCGGCTTTGCGGCCTTGCTTGCGGGCTCGACTTCAATGGCCTGTTCCTGGACGCGGGCATTGAGCTTTTCACGGGCCGATTCGCGGTTAATTTCCTGATCGTATTTGGCACCCAACAGACTCTGCGCCAAAACCGCCTGGCGTTCGGCATCGGTGATGGCGCCCATGCGGCATCGCGGCGGACAAATGATGGCACGCTCGACCGGCATCGGAATGCCCTTGTCCTGCAAGGTGGAGACCAGGGCCTCGCCGACTGCCAACTCGGAAATCACCTTGGCGACATCGATTTTCGGATTCGGCACGAAGGTTTCGGCCGCGGTACGCACGGCTTTCTGGTCGCGCGGCGTATAAGCGCGCAGCGCATGCTGGATCCGGTTGCCGAGTTGGCCAAGAACGTTATCCGGGATATCGTCCGGGTTCTGCGAGCAGAAATAAACACCGACGCCTTTCGAGCGCACCAGACGCACCACCTGTTCGACCCGTTGCAGCAGCGCCGGCTGGATATCGCCGAACAGCAGGTGTGCCTCGTCGAAAAAGAACACCAGCTTCGGTTGTTCCAGATCGCCGACCTCCGGCAGGGTTTCAAATAGTTCACTGAGCAGCCACAGCAGGAAACTGGAATATAGCCGCGGCTGCAGAATCAGCTGGTCGGCGGTCAATAGGTTGATCATGCCGCGTCCGGAAGCATGGCGTTGCATGATGTCCGACAACTGCAATGCCGGCTCGCCGAAGAAGTGCTCACCGCCCTGCTGTTCCAAACGCAGCAAGGCGCGCTGGATGGCCGCCACCGAAGCCGGTGAAACCAGCCCGTATTTGGCGGACACCTCGGTTTTGCTTTCGGAAACATGATTGAGCACTGCACGCAGGTCTTCCAGATCGAGCAGTAACAGACCTTCGTCATCGGCCAGCTTAAAAGCGATATCGAGCACGCCGGACTGGGTCTCATTCAACTCCAGCACACGCGCGAACAGGTCTGGAC
>JBEAYK010000247.1:0-2607 GCA_041159305.1 Pseudomonadota bacterium | reverse complement strand
AGACCTGCGCCAATTTGTTCTGCCTTTCGAAACCGCCGAACAACAGTTGCGCCAAACCGATGACCGTTACCCGATCGCCACCGCCCAGAGCCGATTTGACAGAAACCGGGCGGCTAATGCTGTCCAGCTGGATCATGACGCCATCATCCGGAGAATTTTTCCGACACCGAAGCATGTGACGTATCCGGGTGGCTCGGTCATCGTTGATAACAGTTGGCATCTCGAGGACGTGAATGACCTCACCGGCAATGTCAGGTATCTATGGCGCGGTCTTCAGCAGCAAGCCGGCATGACACTGCCAATTCGGCAAAATTCCCCATCCAGCACCCATAAATCCATCCGCCTGGAAGTGGATGCGGCTTTAGTTCACGCGGAATCGTATCACCTGGAAATCAGCGGACGAGGCATTATCATTCGCGGCCGTGACGCCACCGGAGTTTTTTACGGGATCCAAAGCCTGTTGAGCCTGATTCCCGCCAAAGTGGACCCTGATGCCCTGAGGCTGCCGCTGTTATCCGCCCAGGATGTGCCGCGCTATGGCTGGCGTGGCATGCATTACGATATGGCGCGCAATTTCCACGGTAAGCCGGTGACCCTGCGTCTGATCGATCAGATGAGCCGGGTTAAGCTCAACAAATTGCACCTGCATCTCAGCGACGACGAGGGCTGGCGGCTGCAGATCCCGGGCTTGCCTGAATTGACCGAGCTGGGCGCGACGCGATGTTTTGATCTCGAGGAACAACGCTGCCTGCTGACACAGTTAGGAACCGGCCCGGATGAAAACGGGTCAGGAAACGGCTATTACAGTCGGGCTGACTTCATCGAAATCCTGAAGTACGCCGCTGAGCGGCACATCGAGGTCATACCGGAAATCGACATGCCGGGCCATGGACGGGCCGCGATCAAAGCCATGCAATCCCGCTATCAACGCTTGATGAAAGCCGGTGACGCCACCGGAGCGCAGCAGTACCTGCTATCCGATCCGGCCGATACGTCCACTTACCTGAGCGTTCAGAACTATACCGACAATTCCGTCAACGTCTGCCAGCAATCCACATATGATTTCATCGCAAAAGTGGTCACCGAAATCCAGAGCATGTATCGTGAAGTGGGGCTGCACCTGAATGTCTTCCATATCGGCGGTGATGAAGTGGCCAAAGGCTCCTGGCTCGGTTCGCCGAGCTGTCAGGCTTTGATCAAACAGGCCGGTTCGGGTTTGAAGGATGCGGCGGACCTGAAACCGTATTTCGTCAGGCGAACAGCGGTTTTGCTGCACGCCATGGACGTTTCACCGGCAGGCTGGGAGGACGGTCTGATGCATGATGCCACGACGCCGTTCCCGCGGGATGAGCTGCCCTCAAAGCAGGTCATAGCCAACGTCTGGGACAATATCTGGGAATGGGGCGTCGCTGACCGCGCTTACCGTCTGGCCAATTCGGGTTATCAGGTCGTGCTGTCGCATGCCACCCACCTGTATTTCGACCATCCGCACGAAGCCGCGTCGGATGAGCGGGGATATTATTGGGCATCACGTTATACCGACCTTGAAAAAGTCTTCGGTTACATGCCGGATGATGTCTATGCCAATGCCGACAGGACCCGGATGGGTGAAACCATCACGGATTTGGAGAAAACGGTCGGCAGGGCACTGCCGCCGCTGGAGAAGCCCGAAAACATCCTGGGTATGCAGGGCCATGTCTGGAGCGAAACCATCCGCACGGACGAGCAGTTGGAACGGATGATTTACCCGCGGATGCAGATGATGGCTGAACGGGCTTGGCACAAAGCCTCCTGGGAAGGTTCCCGCCCGAACCTACCGGCAAGGGACGCGCAATGGGCCGAAACCGCCTATCTGCTGGCGGTCAGGGAGCTGCCCAAGTTGCACGCGCAGGCTGTCCATGTCTATCTGCCGAAACCGGGCGTGTCCATGCAACAGGGCAGAATTACTGCCAACACGGCGCTGCCCGGTATGAGCATCTTCTATTCCCGTGATACCCAGGATTGGAACCGCTACACGGAACCGCTGCCGTTGAGAGACGGCCGGTTCTGTTTCCGAAGCCAATTAGACGGCGAAGCCGTCAGTCACATGCAGTGCGTGACAGGCGAAAAATAACAGATCGTTATTTTTTGGCCGGTGTGAGATCGATGGCTGCAGGTTCTTGTCCCGGCTTCCAATCGGCGATGGCTTTGTCGGTCTGGACCCGTTGCTCGGGATTGAGGGCGCTGCCGACTTGGGTTTGATTGTGTTTGGCAAAGCTGAGGCTCGATGACTTGATCGCAATCCCCGACCAGACGTAACCCAGATAGTAATTCTTTTCGATGCATTTACCATCGATCAGCGCTTGGCCGAGATTACCCTGGCCCTGCGCATTGCCGAGCTAGACGCTGCACTGCCGACCCAGTTCAACCATCTTTTCTACCTGGCAACCCCCCCGAATGTCTTCGAACCGATCACAGCACTGTTGGCCGATGCTGGCATCCCAATGGGCGTCATGCGCGGGGTAGCCCTACTTGCGCGTTGTGCGGGTTTGTTGGGTCACCTGGTCGAAGAGCAGACCGACCCAATTGGTATTGACTTGTATATGAACGTCGACCGCAATATCGACT